>DASQZP010000664.1:0-6554 GCA_035638655.1 Bacteroidales bacterium | reverse complement strand
GCCGTTATATTTACCGCTGCCACACAAAGCAGCGAACCCCTCTCTGATGCCTTTAAAATGTGCCGGAGAAAAGGCCGCGTGGTGTTGGTGGGTGTTTCAGGCATGAATATACAGCGACAGGACATATACCCTAAAGAAATTGATTTTCTGATTTCCACATCATACGGGCCTGGCAGATACGATAATAACTATGAACTTAAAGGTATAGATTATCCTTATGCTTATGTGAGGTGGACCGAAAACCGGAATTTAACAGAATATCTGCGGCTGTTGAACGAAAAAGAGATAAAGCTTGAAAAGATTATTCAGAAAATATTTCCGGTAAGCGAAGTAACTGAAGCTTTTAATGCTTATAAAGATTCATCTCAAAAACCACTGATGGTGATCCTTGATTACGGAGAACCAGATCTCCGGCAAATGACAGATTATCTAAATCATGACCGGAAAATTCATTTACAAATCAATCCCGTAAATAAAAAGCTGGTGAATCTTGCAATGGTTGGAGTTGGTAATTTTGCAACCAATGTGCATTTACCCAATATTGAGGTTTTAAAAGATAAATTTCAAGTTCATGCAGTTATGAACCGAAGCGGCTACAAAGCCACCCATGTGGCCAGGCAAACCGGGGCCTCTTATTCAACTACAAATTACAAGGATGTGCTTGAAGATGAAAATGTCGACCTGGTATTTATCAGTACCCGTCATGACAGCCATGGCAAGCTGGTACTGGAAGCTTTGGAAGCCGGTAAGCATGTTTTTGTAGAAAAACCTCTTGCGGTTACCTCCCAGGAACTGGAAGCCATTGAAGCTTTTTATCAGACACCTGCTGAAAACAAACCCCTTTTAATGGTAGGTTTTAATCGCCGGTTCAGCAAATATGCAGAAGAGATAAAAAAACATACTGATAAAAGGATCAACCCGCTTTTTATCCAGTACCGGATGAATGCCGGATATATCCCTGCTGATCACTGGGTACATGAAAGCGGAGGCCGTATTGTCGGTGAAGCATGTCACATCATTGATTTAATGACATATTTTACAGGCAGTGCCCTTGAAAGTGTCAGTTTTGAAGAATTAACCCCTTCAACCGGAAATTTTAACTCTTCCGATAACAAATCGATAATCCTTAAATATAAGGATGGTTCAGTGGCCAATATTCATTATTTTGCAGTTGGCAGTAAACAATTGCCTAAGGAATACATGGAAATTCATTTTGATGAAAAATCCATTGTTATGGAAGATTACAAATGGTTAAAAGGCTACGGTATTAAATTACAGGAACTCAAGAGCCAAACCAGCGAAAAGGGCCATCAGCAGGAACTTGAAATGCTGCATACAGCTTTAACCGCACCTGAAAGCAACTGGCCCATTGAATTGTGGGATATGGTACAGACAACAAATGTCAGCTTAATGATTACAAAAAGATAGTTATGCCTTTGTTTGCCTTTGTCATACTCCATTACAACACCCTGGATGACACAATTGAGTGTATAAAATCCATTACCGATAATGTTGAATATCCGAATTATCACATCATTGTGGTAGAAAACGGATCGAAAAACAACTCAGGAATTGCGTTACAACAGCAATATTCTGATCATCCAAACATTACTGTTTTGGTTAATAAGCAAAACCTGGGATTTGCAAAGGGCAACAATGTTGGATATGAATTCGCCAAATATCAATTAAAAGCCGATTTTATCGCCCTTATAAACAATGATACTTTGATTTATCAGCAGGATTTCATTACCAGGATTGTCTCAAAATATAAAAAGGGAAAATTCCATATACTGGGCCCTGACATTATTTCAACAGTGGATAATTCACATCAAAATCCCAGAGATGAGAACCTGGATTCATTGGAAAGTGTCAGGAAACTCGTAAAGCATTACCAAAAAATGCTGGTATTGAATTATTTGTTTCTGGATGTTTTGTTTGTTAAAATAAAGAAAAAATTTATTCCCGGGTCAAAACTACCCAGATCAACTACCAGTTATTCAAAGCAATTTGAAGAGGAATTACATAATGTCAAGCTGCATGGAAGCGCCCTTGTGTTTTCACCTGATTATGTGAAAGGTTATGATGGCCTTTACCCTGAAACCTTTATGTATTCTGAGGAATCAATTCTTTATTATATTGTCAGAAGAGACAATTTAACCACAGTATACGAGCCGGAAGTGAAAATTTTTCATAAGGAAGATTCTGCAACTGACAGCGTTTTCAGAAATAAAATTTACAAAAGAAGGTTCTATATCAAAAACTTCATCCTTTCCGGAAAAATATTTATTCAATTAATGGAAAAGGATCAAAAAAATGGGAGACATGAATAATTTAACCTGCCGGATATGTGGCAACCAGGAGAATAATGATCAGATCTATCATGTCCGCGAGATGTTGTTCGGGACAAATAAAAGTTTTGACTATTTTGAATGTGGCCGTTGTCATTGTCTGCAAATTGTTGAGATACCAGAGAATATCGCTGAATTTTATCCTGAAACATATAGTGCATACAATAAACATAAGGGAATAAAAAAGCTTAATGCTATAAGCCAGTTTCTTAAATACAAAAAGAGTCAGTACTGCCTCGGGCGAAATAAAAACCTTATTGGTGGGGCTATGACGTATTTTTTTGGTGGTGGTTTTGTTGAGAAACTTGCACCGGCTAATGTGGATTTCAATGATGAAATTCTGGATGTAGGTACCGGGACCGGCGGTCGTATTCTTGATTTGAAAAGAAGAGGATTCAAAAATCTCTCAGGTTCTGATATTTTTATCCCGGGCGATATTTTTTATGACAACGGGGTTAAAATATTTAAGAAAGATGTTTCTGAAATACATGAAACCTATGATTTTATCATGCTGAATCATTCCCTCGAGCACATGCCCGATCCGCTTCGTATATTAAAAGAACTATACAGACTTCTGAAAAACGGAAAATATGTTTTAATCCGTATACCCGTCTCTGATTCATATTCATGGAAACATTATCGTGAAAACTGGGTGGACCTGGATGCTCCCCGTCATTTTTTCCTGCACACCAGAAAAAGTATGGAAATATTGGCTAAACAGGCGGGATTCAATGTCTCTGATGTTGTTTATGATTCAACTGAATATCAATTTGCAGGCAGTGAACAATACCTCAAAGATATTCCCGCCTATGCGGAAAATTCCTACTTTATTAATCCTGAAAAATCTATATTCAGTAAAAAGGATATTAAAAGATTTAAAAAGAAGGCTAAAAAGTTAAATGATAACGAAGAAGGTGATACGGCATGTTTTTACCTCTACAAACCGTAGATCAAAATGAACGAGGATGTTAAAAAATCCCTTACCCGTCTGACAACCTGGCTCGAAAAAAATGGCTGGGCCGGGTATGATCCATATGATATAAAGGGTCATAAATGGATTATACCTGTTATTAAAAAAGGAAACAAATCCTATCCTTTTGCCATAATCAGGGAAATCCTGTTTGAGTTTTTTTATTCTTTTCCGGTTGTATCCAGAAAAATACTCGGGATAAAACCTCAGATCAATGCTAAGGCCATGGGGTTATTTGCAAAAGCATATCTTGATTTGTACATATCTACCAAAAAAGCGGAATTTCTTACAAAATCGGAAGAATGTCTGTCATGGCTTGATAATAATAACATGTCGGAAAAAGGCATGGGTTGGGGATATCCTTTCGACTGGCAATCACAAAAGCTGATTCCGCGGTTTACTCCCAACGGTATTGTCACCACTGCCGCCGCCGATGCTTACTGGGGCTGGTATGAGTTTACAGGTGATCCACAATACCTGAAATCCTGTGAGCGTATTTGTGTATTTCTTGAGTCATTGCCTGTTGATCACATCACCGAAGATCAACTTTGCTTTTCCTACACACCCCTTTTTCAGAATCATGTCCACAATCTGAATCTGTTTGTGGCCGAATTTCTGATAAAAGTAGGTTTGAAAGTAGAAAATAAGCATTGGGTTGACCTGGGTTTAAAGGCAACAAATTATACCCTGGCCTGCCAGTTGAATGATGGCTCTTTCGATTACAATGGTCCGCCTGAGAAACCAGCACAATTTATCGACAACTACCACACAGGCTTTGTGCTTAGAATGCTTCATTCAATCTGGAAGCTTACCGGAAAAGAGAAAGTATATGAAGCACTTCATAAATGTTATGACCATTATATTAATCACTTTTTTGAGGATAAGCGGATTCCCTGGCTAATGCCTGCCCGTAAATACAGGCTTGATATTCATTCCTGTGCAGAAAGCATTAACTGTTTGAGTGAATTATCCGTTACTTTCCCGGAAGGTATTGACCTGGCCGGTAATATACTTACCTGGACCACGGCTAATTTACAGGACAAAAAGGGTTACTTTTATTATGGAATCAATAAAAGCAGATTCTTTAAATTTACCTATGTTTCCAAAATTCCTTACATTCGCTGGTCACAGGCATGGATGCTAAAAGGAATCAGTAATTACATTTCAAATGCTGAATAATCTAAAGTCTACCGTTAAGGACACTCTCATATACAGCGTGGGAAACCTTTCCACCAAGCTGGTAGGCTTTATTCTGATTCCGCTTTATACCACCAAACTCACCACTCAGGAATTCGGGATTTACGGCATTCTGGAAGCTACTTCCCAGGTTATCGTGGCCCTTCTCGGGTTGGGATTGTATAATGCTTTTTACAGATGGTACTGGGACAAAGAATATAGTGAAAAGAAAAAGTCAATGTTTTTTACCATTCTGGTCGCGGTATTCGTATTTTCAATTCTGTTTGTTTGGCTTTTAACCCGGTTTTCAGGCAGTATTTCTTCTCTTTTGTTTGACAGCAACAATTTTACTTCACTGGTTAATCTGATGCTTATCAATACTGCACTGGAAGCCGTTGGCATTATTCCGGCCACCTTGCTGCGACTGCAACAAAAATCGCTTATGTATTCGGTGACCTATATGATCAAATTTGTTACCAACCTGATTTTTGCTGTTTATTTTGTTAAATATTTAAATCTTAATATAGAAGGTATATACCAGGCCCTTATCATTGGTAATGTAGTCTATCTTCTTGTACTCTCCAGATTTGTTTTCAAAAATATTGAAATTAAGTTTGAACCGGTTCTGTTAAACGGTATGCTGAAATTTGGCATCCCTCTCGTTTTCTCTTCCATGATTGGGGTTCTGTTTAACATGACCGATCGTTTTTCGCTCAGATTTCTGAAAGATCTATCTGATGTTGGAGTTTTCAGTCTGGGATTTAAGATTGCCAACACCTTAAAAGTATTTATCGTGGCCTCGATAAATATGGCCCTATGGCCCATGATTTTCAAAATGATGGATAAGCCCGAAAACAAGCGATTTTATTCAAAAATGCTAACCTATATTGCTTTTTCAATGGCCATTATGGTGCTGGGTATGTCTTTTTTCGGGAAGGAGATAATTAAACTGCTCGCGAAACAAACAGCTTATTATGATTCCTTTAAAGTGATACCGATTGTTTCGTTTTCTATCTTTTTTGGAATGCTCCGGGACATTTCATTTATCGGTTTTCATATATCGAAAAAAACAAAGATAATTGCTACACTGATGCTGATTAGCTTTTTTATCAATGTTGGGTTTAATGTGCTGTTAATCCCGCCCTTTGGCATCATTGGTGCAGCAGCTGCTACATCTGTAACACAGCTAATCATGTTTGGTGTGGCATACAGGTATGCACAAAAACAGTACTTTATCCCCTACGAAATTGTGAAAGTCATTAAAGTATTGCTGGTTACCCTGGTACTTATTATAATTTCCTATCCTGTAAACAACCTTGATCCATTAATCAGGATAATCATCAAGGTACTCCTGCTGGGAAGTTTCCCTCTGATCCTTTCTATTTTCAACTTCTATGAAAAGATTGAACTGGAAAGGATTAGTGGCGCCTGGCGCAAATGGAAAAATCCGTTACACTGGAAAAAGAATCTGACTGAATTAATTAATCAGAAGGATGAATCCTGAATTTTCAGGAGATTGCATTAAGTATTTCACCGGCAATAAACTCAGAAGCCTTCCCGCCGCCATAAAGTTCCTGGTTAAATTCTGCATCAGGATTTCTGATCTTTGAAGCTGTTTCAAGTAACAAATTTTTATCGGCTCCAGCCAGAAAGTTTACCCCGGCATCCACCAACTCCATCCATTCCGTCTCGTCACGCAGTGTGATACAGTATTTTTTATGAAAGAAAGCCTCTTTCTGCAAGCCTCCGCTGTCGGTAACCACGAAAGCGCAATGTTCAAGCAGCATGGCCATATCAAGAAAACCAACGGGATCAACCGGTTCAAATTCCAGCTTCAGTCCACTTTCACTGATGATCTTACGGGTTCTGGGATGGAGGGGAAGAATAATCTGGTAGGCGTGACTCAGCTCATTCAGCCCGGCCACAATTTCTCCAAGCCTTTCAGGATCGTCAGTATTCTCCTGCCTGTGAAAAGTACACAATACGAAAGGCTTATCACCAGGGGATAAACGGGATAAAACAGATGAATACTTTCTGGCCTTTTCGGTGTAAAAGATAGC
>DASQZP010000663.1:0-2824 GCA_035638655.1 Bacteroidales bacterium | reverse complement strand
CTGTATATTTTGGCTCCTGGTGCATGGTTCACTTTTACCACTTTATCATCGCTTTCATGCGTTGGCTTGGAATTATAACCCCAAGCCTTTCCCTAATATCAGCCAAAAAAGATACCTTTGCCATCGATGAAAAATTATGATGTAATTGTCGTGGGGGGCGGTCCGGCCGGTTTGCTGGCTGCCGGAAGGGCAGCAGAGACAGGAAGTCGAGTGCTGGTGCTGGAAAAAATGCGGCAACCGGGACGTAAATTACTGATTACCGGCAAAGGACGCTGCAATATCACCAACAGCGCAACTAAAAGTGAGTTTATCAAACATATTTATCCCAACGGACGGTTTCTTAAACATGCTTTCTCTCAATTTTTTTCAGAAGACATCCTTAAGCTTTTGAACCAGCAGGGCGTTGAAACAGTACTCGAAAGGGGAGGGCGTTATTTCCCGGCGAGCAATAAATCGGCTGATGTTTTGCAGGCTTTACTGAACTGGACAAAGGCCGCCGGTGTTGAAATCCGGTGCGGACAGCGAGTGGAAGAACTGATCATTGAAAACAGTGCCATCTGCGGTGTTAAATCCAACGGGGAAATTCTGAACGCAGGCAAGGTTATTCTGGCAACCGGGGGGAATTCCTATCCCGCTACTGGCTCTAACGGTGAAGGATATAAGTTGGCGGCTAAAGCAGGCCATACGGTCACTGAGATCAGACCCTCACTTGTTCCGCTGGAAACGGAGGGAAATATGTCAAAAGAGCTCCAGGGACTTACCCTGAAAAATGTAAATGCAGTGGTCTGGATCAACCGGAAAAAAGCAGGTGAAGAATTTGGCGAGATGTTGTTTACCCATTTTGGCCTTTCAGGACCGATTATTCTTACGTTAAGCCGTATGGTGGTTGATGCACTGAGAAATAACAGCAATGTGGAAATCACAATTGATCTGAAACCAGCGCTGGATGAGCAGAAACTCGATAACAGGTTGTTACGCGACCTGAATGAACATGGCAAGAAACATATCAGCAATTTGTTCGGGCTTTGGTTGCCATCTGCTCTGGTACCCGTATTCATCAACGAGCTGGGGATTGATCCGGCCAAAGAAGGTCATCAGGTAACCGCCAAAGAAAGAAAACAGATCAGGTACCTGCTCAAAAACCTTCATTTTCATGTGATTGGTCATCGTTCATTTAAAGAAGCGGTTATAACGGCCGGCGGTATCCCTACTACTGAAATTAATGGTAAAACCATGGAATCAAAACTGGTATCCGGACTGTATTTCGCAGGCGAAATCATTGATGTGGATGCTGAAACAGGCGGCTATAACCTACAAATTGCCTATTCTACGGGATGGGTGGCAGGAGAAAACGTGGGAAGTAAAAAATGATCTACGATTTGTTAATTCGGGTAGAAATATTCGATATTATCTGGGGAACAAACCTTTCAGAAAATCCCGCGACGAAACACCAGAAAATTAATTTTGCAAGATCCGGTCCTGTGCTGGGATAAGTATTAGTAAGAAAATTACGCAGATATTCACTGTCAATACCTGTTGCCTGAATTTCAGGAAAATCAAAAGAAGGAAAGAATTGTCCTCCAAGTAATCCGGATAAGAAAATAACATACAGAATAAGTGAAAAAATTCCTCCGTAAATGGGAATAAGGAGGATCTGGTACCATGATTTGGATAAAAGTTGCAGCTCCGGGTCAGGAATTCTTCGAATCCGTTGCTGAATACTTACAAATCCCCCCAGGATGCCGCTCATGATGCAAATCCATGAAATCATCAGCTTTTGTCCCCAGAAAAGTGTTACTGCAAAAACACACGATATCAGCAACAATGTGATTCCTGATAGAAGTATTAATTTTTTAGTAATAATCAGTATATTTTCACTTCTTGAATCCATAAATTATTAATTCATATTTTTTTTTAATAAATTTAAAATATTAAACAATATGAATCAATAGATAATGTAATTTCTTGTGAAAATATTGAATCAGTTTTTATCCTGTATTATTTGATCTTCTTTACAAATAGCATAATGATAATTATCCTTCCATTCACCCCTGATCGGTAGTATTTTACGTCTTAAGCCTTCACGTATCATTCCGGCTTTTTCCAGTACTTTGATCGAGCGAACATTTTCAGTTGCTACACCTGCTTCCACTTTATGCAGCCCAAAAGTTTCAAATCCAAAATGGATGAGAGTCTTTGCTGTCTCGGTGGCATAACCATGCCCCCATGCTAAAGGAAGGAGTTTATAATATATTTCTCCCAGTTTGAACTTGTCGTTGGAAAGCACCATTCCGGTAATCCCGATAAAATCTCCATGATCTTTACGGTGAATGGACCAGGTGACTGAAGGACGTGGATATTTCGTTTGGGCATGAAGAATTTCTTCTACATATTGTTTTGAATTTTCAATGGAATGCGGTATCCCCAGGGTGTTATATTCATCAACTTCAGATATGCTGTGCAACTGGTGAATATCCTCAACATCTTCTGCCGTTATTTCTTTAAAAATCAGTCTTTCAGAGTGTAATGTGTATTTGTTTTTCTCAATAAGTCGTTCCCAGTTGCCGGATTGTTTTCCCGTCACCGTCTGGATACTTATTTTCCAAACGGCTACAGAACATACCTGTTTGTCTTCAAAATCTGTTAGTTGCGCAGCACCATGCTGTTTCATGATTAGGGCCAGCGCCTCCTTCTTTTTTTCCTGATCAGTAATGAAAGTAACCCTGCCCTTGCCAACCACCGATCTATAAACGGTTGACCACTGGCATGCTTTATCTCCCTTTAGTAAGCCGGCTTGCTGTTCAACAGCAAAACTCACTTCTGA
>DASQZP010000662.1:0-2584 GCA_035638655.1 Bacteroidales bacterium | reverse complement strand
CTCAGCCGATTATCAAACAAATCTTTTGAAGCTTTGACACTCAAATCAGTCCGTGTACGAGTAAAAGTTGATTGTCCGTAATCGTTGTATGACTGCAGCTGAAAATTCAGATTGATAAATTTAATATAGCGTTCTGCTGTTTTGTTTAATGCTTCACTAAGTATTTTATTGGCATAATCAACATTGCTCAATGAAAGCATTGCCAGCTGATCAGTCTGAGACAAAAAATTACCAAAAAGCAATAAGGATACCGCCTGCTTGTTTACTTCCGATTCATCGAGTTTCAGCTGGTCAAGCTTTGCCGCTACCGCACCATTCAGCACACCCTCATATTGGCGGGGCATATTGATTGAAAATTTCAGATTGGGATCCGTCAAACTTCCTGTCATATTTAACTCAACCCTGAAAGGCAATTGCTTGCGATAAGGCTGTTTGGCCTGCTGATCGGAAGGCAATTCATTGGCACTGAACAATCCGACGGGTGCTGTACGTATATTGTAAATTGCCGTAATATTTACCTGCGGTTCAGTTGGATTGCCCGTCCAGGTTATGGAACTGCCCTGCTGAATATCAAATTGCTTTTGCACGCGTGTAAGACTCATATGATAGGCACCAGACTCGATTGTTGCCTTCCCGGTAAGGTTCATAATGCCACTGGAAGCCATTGAAAAACTAAGGACAGCACCAGCGGTAATATCCAACCGGTCATTGAGCGCAGGATTCAGGATTATCGTAAATTTGCTGCCTTTTTGTATTTCAATATTTGCTGATACGTCCATGCCCTGCAATCTGTTTTGAATGGAATCAGTAACAGAAATAGTTTTCTCCACACTGGAAAAACGATTTGAATCAGCTGCAAAACTCACAAATTTCACAATGCCTTCATCAGACACATATCCACCCTGACTTACCATAGAATAAGTAAGGTTGGTGCCGTCGAGTACCGTAACAGAACCATTGATTACCGGTTTTTTATCATTCCCGCGTATTCTTATATCTGTACTTAAACTCAGTTTTCCATAATATTGCTGATCTGTTGCTTTGGGATTATTGAGCACAAGCAGGTTTGAAGCCGATGCATTCACATTGAACCTGAAATTTTTAAAATCTGAAGTCAGTATACTGCCGCTAATAGTCGCTTTGTTGTTCCGGTTATCCTCCAGGGAAAAGGTATTTAAATGAATCCCTTTATTATCCACATTAATTTTATCTTCAGCAATTTTCAAATGTGTATTGTAGGTAGCTAAAATAAAATCCGAATTCACTATCCTCAGTGAACCGGATGGCTTCGGATCCTGAATGGTTCCGGCAATTTTCAAATTTCCAAAAAGAGTTCCGTTCACTCCTGTAAGATAGGTTCTCAGGTACGGTTGAACAGAATGTAATTTGAAACTGTCGATTTCTAAATTCAGATCGATTTGATTTGTTGAAGCTCCATCATATCTGCCTTTTAAAGAAACCCGGGAACTTCCGTTAACAAGTGATGCATCAACTTTGTATTGGTTTGAAGAATTTTTATTATCAGCTTCAAGATTCAGATTACCCAATACTTCTCCCCGGTATCCCAGTTTTTGGGCCTGTATGTTCCCTGAAAAGACCGGACCGCTGATTAGATGTTGAAATTCAGCACTCCCATTAAGCCTGCCAACTATAATTGATGAATCACGCGAGACTATTTGGGAAATATAGCCCAGGTCAATATCTTTAAGACTGACATGTAAAATTGTATCATTTGTTGATAGAATTTCTGAATGAAGAGAAATACGACTGTTTCTGTAAGAAAGCACCATATCCCGAAAAAACATACCCACGTTTGAAAAAGATATCCCGTTGTTTTTATTTATCTTCCAGTGATCATAATTAATAATAAGACTATCCGGAGAAAGGCTCAGCTCGTGAACTGTATCACCTAAAGAGAGTTTCCAGTTTAGGTTGAACCGTGGATCTCCAGACCGGTCAATTATTTGCATAGTTGAAAACAAATTTGCCCCGTAAAGTTTTCCTTCAGCTTTAAATACTGGTATATCAATATCTGAGGACTGCACACTGTTTATCTTCAAATTATAACGCATGTCTGCCGTATCAGTAGTAATTCCGAAGGTCAACGAATCAAGCTCATAATGATCATACACCACATTTCCGGTATGCATGGCAAAATTAAACTTACCGGAACTACCATCATATCGACCTCTCAAGAGTTTTACATCAAGGTTTTCGAGTTTTGGAAAGAAGAATTCTCTGATCAGTGCTATTTTCTTAATTTCTGCATCGAAATAAAAACTTGTATTTTCATCAACCGAATCATAGGCTGATTGCGCGGATAGCAAATACCTTGAAAAATAACTTTTCATCTCTGCAGGAAGTTTTGAAAGATTCCCTTTTCCATTATACTTCAAATCCATAAATCCCGAATGAAACTGAATAGCTGACTGATTTCCCTGCGAAGTAAGCGCCAGGTTAATACTGTCCGGTACCATGAGCGTATCAGCATGATAAATTTTTAGCTGGCTGATATTTACAGCTGCCGAAAGGCTGTCTAAATTCGTTCCGGTTATATCCGCTTTCAGTAATCCTGAAAAAGCAA
>DASQZP010000661.1:0-6349 GCA_035638655.1 Bacteroidales bacterium | reverse complement strand
AAGTACATAAATCTATCTTTGTGAACATTTTAATTTTGCAATAAAATTACACGAGCAGTTCAAAATCAGTAGTTAACAATGAGTGAAAAATTTCAGGAATATAAAAGTTTTAACTTATCTGAGATAAACAAACAAATACTTGCACACTGGGAGGCAAACAAGACTTTTGAGAAAAGTTTGTCTACAAGGGAAGGTAATCCATCATTTGTGTTTTATGAAGGCCCTCCTTCAGCAAATGGAATTCCGGGTATCCACCATGTGATGGCCCGTACCATCAAGGATATTTTCTGTCGTTACAAAACATTAAAGGGTATTCATGTTAAACGTAAGGCCGGATGGGATACCCATGGTCTGCCTGTTGAACTTGGTGTTGAGAAATCACTCGGGATTACCAAAGAGGATATCGGCAAAAAGATCAGTGTTGAAGAGTATAACAAAGAATGCCGTAAGGACGTCATGAAATACACCCGTGAGTGGGAAGAACTCACCCGCAAGATGGGTTACTGGGTGGATATGGATGATCCTTATATTACTTATGACAACCGGTACATTGAAACATTGTGGTACCTGCTCAAACAATTGTTTGACAAAAATCTGCTTTACAAGGGATATTCTATTCAGCCCTATTCTCCCGCTGCAGGCACAGGATTGAGTACCCATGAACTTAACCAGCCGGGATGTTACCGGGATGTTAAAGACACTACCTGCGTGGCTCAGTTTAAAGTGATCCGGGATGAGAAATCTGAGTTTCTCTTCAAAGGAGATGAAAAAGAAGTTTATTTCCTGGCCTGGACTACCACTCCCTGGACGCTCCCTTCTAATACGGCGCTGGCCGTGGGTAAGGATATAAATTATGTGAAAGTACATACCTGTAACCCGTACACCGGGGAACCTGTAACTGTTGTACTTGCTAATGACCTGCTCGGAAGCTATTTCAGTGAGAAAAATAAAGATGCTTCACTTGATGAATTTAAAGCAGGTGATAAAAATCTGCCCTGGACTGTGATCGACAGTTTTGCAGGTAGAGATATTGACGGGATCCGTTACGAACAGCTAATTAACTGGGTGAAGCCTGAAGAAGGTGCATTCAGGGTGGTTACCGGTGATTTTGTGACTACCGAGGATGGTACCGGCATCGTGCATATTGCACCTACTTTTGGAGCCGATGACTACCGTGTGGCCGGGCAGAACAATATACCACCGCTCATTGTACACGATCCTGATGGCAACGTGTTGCCGCTGGTTGACAAGAAAGGCCGCTTCGTGCCTGTTGAGGATATGGATCCTGAATTTGTGAAAGAGCATGTGAACAACGAAACATATGGCCCTTTCTCCGGCAGGTATGTAAAAAACGAATATGACGAGACTTTAACTGAGAAGGATCCAACAGTGGATGTCGACATCTCCGTCATGTTGAAGAAAGAGGGCAGGGCCTTCAAAATTGAAAAACATGTACACAGTTATCCCCATTGCTGGAGAACTGATAAGCCAGTACTCTATTATCCGCTTGACTCATGGTTTATCCGGACAACCGCCTTACGCGAACGCATGATTGAGTTGAACAATACCATTAACTGGAAACCGCAGAGCACCGGAACAGGAAGGTTTGGCAAGTGGCTGGAGAACCTGGTCGACTGGAACCTGTCCCGCTCACGTTACTGGGGTACTCCTTTACCGGTATGGGTTTCTGAGGACAAGTCCGAACAGAAATGTATCGGTTCAGTTGCTGAGCTGAAAGCTGAGATTGAAAAAGCCGTCGAAGCTGGTTTCATGAAAGAGAATCCCCTTTCAGATTTTGTTGAAGGGAACAACTCATCAGAGAATTATGACCAGTTTGACCTGCACCGTCCGTTCGTGGATGACGTAGTGCTGGTTTCAGAAAAAGGTCAAAAGATGTTCCGGGAAACTGATCTGATTGATGTATGGTTTGATTCAGGTTCCATGCCTTATGCTCAGATGCATTATCCATTTGAACACAAGGAAGAGTTCAGGGATTTCTACCCGGCTGACTTTATTGCTGAAGGTGTTGACCAGACCAGGGGATGGTTCTTTACATTGCATGCCATCGCTTCCATGGTCTTTGATTCGGTAGCCTTTAAAAATATTATCTCCAACGGACTCGTGCTGGACAAAAACGGCAACAAGATGTCGAAAAGGCTTGGGAATGCTGTTGATCCTTTTATTACTATTGAGAAATATGGCTCTGATCCCCTGCGTTGGTACATGATAACCAACGCACAGCCCTGGGACAATATCAAGTTTGACATGAATGGCCTCGAGGAGATTAACCGTAAATTCTTTGGTACCCTGTATAATACGTATTCGTTTTTTGCACTCTATGCCAATATTGATGGCTTTGATTTTTCAAAAGATGAGGTACCGGTAAAGGACAGGCCGGAGATAGACCGCTGGATCATTTCATTGCTGAATTCGCTGGTAAATGAAGTAGGTGAATATTATGAGCAGTATGAACCAACCCGCGCGGGTCGTGCTATACAGTACTTTGTTACTGAAAGCTTAAGTAACTGGTATGTAAGGCTTAACCGGAAAAGATTCTGGGGCGGAGAGCTGTCTGACGATAAGCTGGCTGCTTACCAGACATTGTATACCTGTCTGGTGACTGTTGCTAAGCTTGCTTCACCAATTGCTCCTTTTTATATGGACAAATTATTCTTGGATTTAAACAAGGTAACGAAACAAGATTCAGAAGAATCCGTACACCTTGTTAATTTTCCGGAATTTGATGATTCACTGATTGACAGCAACCTTGAAGAAAGGATGGGAATTGCCCAGCAGGTATCCTCTATGGTGCTTGGGTTACGCAGGAAAGTAAATATAAAGGTTCGTCAGCCGTTAAGCAGGATCATGGTACCGGTTACTGAAAATGGTTTTACTGAAAAATTTGAAGCTGTAAGGAATCTGATACTTACTGAAGTGAATGTCAAGGATGTTGAATACATTCAGGACACGAGCGGTATCCTGGTTAAGAAGATAAAACCCGATTTCAAAGCGCTGGGGCCACGATACGGTAAGCTGATGAAGAGCATTGCAGCCGCCATCAGCAAGATGTCACAGGAGGAAATTGCAAAGCTTGAAAAGGAGGGGCAGTTTAAACTGGAGGCAGACGGACAGGCTGTTGAACTCGGACTTGATGATGTTGAGATAGTTTCAGAGGATATTCCGGGATGGCTGGTTGCCAATGACGGTAAACTGACCATAGCACTTGATGTCACCATTACCGACGAATTGCGTAACGAAGGTATTGCGCGTGAACTGGTCAACAGGATCCAGAACATCAGGAAAGAAAGCGGTTTCGATGTAACCGACAAGATAAATATTGAAATACAAAGGAAAGAACAGCTGAACAACGCTGTTCAAGAACATAAAGAATATATCGGTACCCAAACACTGGCTTCCGGTATTGAACTGGTTGATGATATTGATCCTGAAAAAGCCCGGGAGGTGGAGATCGACGAAAATCTGAAAACACTTCTCAAAGTGGAGAGGATTAATTAATCAGAGTGTAGATAGTAAATAAAATTTGTTATATTTAATCCAAAATTTCTGAATTATGGCTGAAAAAACGAGGTATTCGGACCAGGAGCTGGAAGAATTCAAACAATTGATTCTGGAAAAGCTTGAGAAGGCCAGGAAAGATTATGAGTTGCTCAAGAGTGCCATTACCCAGAGTGAAAGTAATGATACCCAGGATACATCCCCGACTTTCAAGGTACTTGAAGAAGGTGCTTCAACCTTATCAAAGGAAGAATCAGGTAAGCTTGCCCAGCGTCAGCTCAAATTTATCCAGCACCTGCAGGGCGCGCTGGTGCGCATTGAAAATAAAACATATGGTATTTGCCGCGAAACAGGCAAGCTTATTTCCAAAGACCGGCTGAGAGCTGTACCACATGCAACATTGAGCATTGATGCAAAAAATAATCAAAGGTGATAAATGATTATCCGGTCTGCAATGCATTTAAATGATTGAAGCCGTATGCGTTTCAGTCATTTTTTTGTTTTAATATAAAATAAAAATTTTACAATGTCAATCAAATTAAGGTCCTTTCTGCTTATTATTTTAGTACTGATCATAGACCAGACTGTAAAAATCTGGATTAAAACCCATATGATTATCGGCCAGGAATACCATGTGTTCGACGACTGGTTCATCATACATTTTACCGAAAACAACGGAATGGCTTTTGGTATGGAATTCGGAGGAAACCTCGGCAAGATGATCCTGAGCGTTTTCCGTATTTTTGCCATCATGGGAATAGGCTGGTATCTGTTTTACCTGATAAGGGATAAAGCTCATCAGGGACTTGTACTGGCGGTTTCACTTATTCTGGCAGGTGCCATCGGGAACATGCTTGACAGTGCTTTTTATGGCATTCTGTTTAGCGACAGCTATTTTCAGGTTGCCCGCTTCCTGCCCCCCGGGGGTGGATATTCATCATTCCTGCATGGACGGGTCGTGGATATGTTTTATTTTCCCATCATGCAAGGGGTCTATCCCAGCTGGTTTCCATTCTGGAGAGGACAGGAATTTCTGTTTTTCCGGCCGGTTTTTAATGTTGCTGACTCCTCAATCACCATTGGTGTTTTCATTATCCTGATTTTCCAAAAACGCTTCTTTAAAACAAAGCAGAAAGAGCAGGAAATTCCTGAAGCTTCTTCCTCTTTGACTTAATATAATTATAAAGACAAAATAAAGTCTGTAAGACTCTCATCATTACTGACCTCCATCTTTTTCCTGAGACGGTACCGGTGATTCTCTACCCCACGCACTGAAATACCCAGCAAAGGTGCAATATCCTTCGAGGTGAGATTCATACGCAGGTATGCACACAACCGCAGGTCGCTGGCAGTAAGTTCCGGATACGTCTTTTTTATCTTGTTAAGGAATTGTTCATGTGCCCTTTCAAAATTCATTTCAAATACATTCCAGTCATCCTTGTTCACAATATTCCGGTCTATTTTATCCACCAGCGTTGCATAATATTTATCAGGAAAGCGTGTTCCTAATTGTAACTTCTGTCTGCGCAACGTGTTTTTCAGCTCCAGCAGGAATTCATTTTTCTTGATGATGGACATGGTTGAGTTGGCCAGTTCCTTGCTTTTATGCGTTACCTCGGCCTGCAGCTTTTCATTGCGCAGCCTGATCAATTCTCTCTCCCTGGATTCCTGTATCTTTTTTTCTTTGAGTTTTGTTTTTCTCACAACATTATACCGGTAAAGGATGAGGAACAATGCCAGTAAAATAACATAGATAATTCTGGCAAACGTGCTGAGATACCAGGGTGGCAGCACTTCAAAATGCAGTTTAGCCACCCGGCTGGAATGCCCCCAGCTGTCAGTGGCCTTCACATTCAAAGTATAGGTTCCGGTTGGAAGTCGCTGGAAATGAAAATCAGGATTGGCGTGTCCCTCCGACCAGTCGTTGTCAAGTCCTTCAATTTTATAAGCATAGGTTAATCTTTCACAGGTATAATATGGGAAGGCAAAGCGGACAGTCAGGTTATTCCAGTTTGCCTTTAACGTGAAATCATCATCAGCCGGTGGAAGCTTACTTTCATTGCCGTTCAGATTTGATACTTTAAGTTGACTGACCAAAGGTATTTGTTGCATGATGGGAAAGTTTTCCGGATGAATGTTTGCATCCAACAGCGCATAGCCGTTTTCCAGACAAAGAATGGCCTGGTTATTCTGCAGCGGACAGAGGTTTTCAAATCCTTTTACCAGCTCATTGTTAAAAAGCTCGTTAGGAAAAGATTTTATAAGCTTTACCTCATTCCCGTATATGGAAAACAAGCCTATCTTGTTGTCAGTGATCAGCCAGTATTGATGGTCAGGAGCCGGAACAAATTGATTAGCAGCAGCAAAACGACCAAGAGGTTCCGACAATGCCTTATATTCCGTAATGGTATCATTGATATCATCATAGGTAAAAATGGTGAATCCTGAGGTGAAAATAATGCGGTTTTCCACCTTAAATACATTGATGGTGTGGTTCTTTACAGGAATTTCAGCGGTATATTTTTTCACAAAAATCACTGAATCAAGAGATGCACTCAATCGCAGCCTGAACAGACCGTGATATAAATGACTGGCCCATAAATTCCCATATGGATCTTCTTCAATAAAACGATACAGGTCGCTGTGATTTTGGACAATATTGGATAACTCCCATAAGTTTTTCTTCTTTCTGTATACAACAAGATTTGAATAAGTGCACTGTATAAGCGCATCTTCTCCGTATTCTTTTCTGATAATGGAAAAACCACCCGCCTCACCTGATCTTTTGTGTATTGTATTGTGATAGATTCTGAAGGTACCCGTATTATTCCCT
>DASQZP010000660.1:0-15762 GCA_035638655.1 Bacteroidales bacterium | reverse complement strand
TAATCCAGAAACCTTAATTTCTCTCCATACATTTTCAAGATCGTAAGTTTTTTCTGCTTCCAGTCCTAAATCCTTAACTTTCAAAGATACTTGATTCACTTCCGGAGTTCGGTTAAAAATTCCTATCCAGCCATCTTCGCTGTTTTTCTTCGGAGTATTCCAGATTTCAATACCATCTGCATCATACACCAGATGCCCCATTACGCCATTCTGATTGCATTCTAACATCTCTTTATCAGTAAGTAATTCTAACGAAAAATCGTCGAGAGAAGGCAAATCGCCACCCACCATTAATGGTGAGGCTGATAAGGCCCGGAGAGTAATAAAAGTGTACATCTGGTCTTTTGTGAATTCACTCCAGCGATTCCAGCCTTTACCTGCCAGTAATTCGAAGTTTTCTATCTCGCCTGACTTAATTTTATTCCTGATTTCATCTTTGGACTCATCACCAGTTAAGCCTTTTGGTTTAGGCGACATTAATTGTAACTGCCCGAAAGGGATCATATCCATATCAATCCAAAAACCTGGTTCTTCTTTTCCCTGCCACTTGCGCCAGGCTGCAAAGCACTGGTCAATCCCTTTTTGATCGTCCCAAATGTCTGGTGTTACCCGAAGCATTTGGGCTTTCTTGAAAGCATTGAGATGGTCAGGATCTACATCCCCTCCCGGACTGAGGCTATACACTATTGGTCTGCCACATTGTTCTATGGCATTTGCAATACCTTTTATTTCCTCAGGATAAGGCACCAGGTCATCATATTTTATAAAATCTACGCCCCAATCTGCCATCTGGTTTATCAATGAATTATAAAACTCTTGTGCGCCTGGTTCGCTCATGTCTACTCCGTAGTTTTGGTGATTCCATTTACAAATACTTGTTGTGTCAGCAATATCCCGGGCAGAATATTTTGTTCCTTTAACAGGGGTGTTGGCTTCAACTGCCGCTCTTGGTATCCCCCTCATTAAGTGAAGACCAAACTTAAACCCTAATTCGTGACAACGATCGATAATGGGTTGTAAACCATTAGGAAAGTATGTTTTTGAGGGTTGAAGTAATCCATATTCATTAAAATTTAACTTCTCTGCATGTTTTTCAGCGGGGTAAATCGTCCCATCCTGCAATTTGAATTCTCCAAACCATCCTGCATCGATAACAAAGTATTTGTAGCCAAAGGGCTTTAGTTTTTCAGCAAAAGCCTCCACATTAGCCATTGCAGCTTCTTCATGCAGGTAAACACCATAACTGTCGAAACTATTCCATCCCATGGGCGGGGTTTGGGCAAGCATTTGTTTCTTACTCTCCTGAGAATTGGGACTGTTTTTGCATGCTCCTGTTGAAATAATTAATCCAATTATAAGATATTTACTTAATTTCATAATGCTTATTTAAATGATATTGAAATTTTTGATCTAAATTATAATCTGTTTGTTGTTAGTTTTCATCCGGAAAGGGAAATTCTTTGCTAGGAACATGCTCCTGATGAATAATATTTTTTAATTCAGCAACAATTTCAGGATTTTCTTCTGATAAATCGTTTTGTTCACCAGGATCATTTTTTAGGTTATATAGTTCAGTAATTGGGGCTTCATCATTTGCAACGTTTAATATTACCAGTTTCCAGTCTCCTTTACGAATCGCCTGCTTACCTCCCTGTGCATGAAATTCCCAGTACAGATTATCGTGAGTCTTCTGTTCTTCACCCAATAATTCTGGCAGAAATGAAATGCCGTCAATATTTTTGGGCGTTTTAATACCTGCAATATCGCACGCGGTAGGCAGAAAGTCCCAGAAAGCAGAAACATGGTCGCTTGTTTGTCCCTGCTTAATTGTTCCTGGCCAGTAAGCAATCATTGGCACCCGGATGCCTCCTTCGTATAAGTCACGTTTTTGTCCTCTCAGTCCCCCGCTGCTATTAAAAAATAGAGGATCGTTTCCACCTTCGTTATGTGGACCGTTATCGCTTGAGAAGATTATCAGGGTATTTTTATCGATGCCCAATTCTACAAGTTTCTTTTTAATCGTACCAATATCACGGTCCATACGGGATATCATTGCAGCCAGTCCTTTTTGTGCTTCAGGCCAGTTTTTGTCTGCATATTGTCCGTAATCAGGCACCTCCATACCGTGCTCCTCAACCAACCAGTATTCATCATTGGCATGTGGAATAGTATAAGCCAGATACAGGAAAAAAGATGTGTCAGCCGATTCTCCAATAAAGTTCAACGCATCGGCTGTAAACAAGTCGTGGCTGTATTCATTCTTCTCTACAGTAGCATTACCAATACCTTTGGCGTATCCTTTATCTGCTATTACTATTTTATTGTGCAGGGGTACTTTATCTGTATTTCTCCAAAGGTAATCCGGGTAATAGTTATGTGCTCTTATTTGATTGAGGTATCCGAAAAAATAATCAAAGCCCTGTTTGTTTGGAGAGCCTGATGTGTTTTGTTCTCCTAACCCCCATTTCCCGATTAAACCGGTCTTATAGCCGGCATCCCGGAGCAGATTAGCCACCGTGGTATCCTCTTTACCTAAAGGAACATTGGAGTTACCTCTGATTTTGGCGTGGCCGGTATGTAATCCGGTCATTAGGGTACATCGTGAGGGTGCACACACAGTGCTGCCGGCATAGTGCTGGGTAAACCGCATTCCTTCTGCCGCCATGGTATCCAGGTTGGGTGTCTTAATTTCTTTTTGTCCGTAACATCCTAAATCACCATAACCAAGATCGTCTGCCAAAATGTAAATGACGTTTGGTTTCTGTAAACCCGGTTTTTCTGTTTGTTTTTTTGCCTGGTGGCAGCCGCCAAGTCCGATGACCGTTACCATGGCGAGTGACGGAATAATTTTATGATTTGTATTCATAATAATATGTATGTTTTAAAAATTCATAGTTCGACATTTATAGTTTCACTTTCTACTTTCAGATCATAGATAAAATTTATCAATAATAATTTTGCAGCTAATGTCTTTTTACATCAGTAAAAAACGAGTCATTTATTGCCCACAATTTTTCATGTTATAGATTGAGAAATAATTTATATATTTTTCATGAGATGAATTTTCTTAGCGGAATGTCAAAAGCATGTTTCATTTAATCCTTTTAAAATAGGCCAGCCTCTCAAGAGGAACATTAACAAGAACTGTTTTGCCCCCTTTTATTTTACTGCCATCATCCCCAAGCCAAAGTCCTTTGGGAAAGACGACTTTTCTCGACTCTTGTCCCGCTGCAACAACCGGAGCAACCAGTACCGAATCGCCCAACATGAATTGGTCTTTGATGCCTGTATAACCATTTCCTGGAAATACATATTCCATGTTTCGCATGATTGGTTCACCGGTTTTTGCAGCCTCATTGGCCAATCGAAGTATCAGTGGTGCAAATTCTTCATGAAGTTTAGTTGCCTTTAGAAAAGCGTCATAATGCTCTTTATCCAGAACCCTCCAGGGCGCTATGGAAATCTGCATCATCGGCATCAAAGCCTGGCACTGAGCCGCGCGAACAAACAACTCCTGATCTACTTTTACATTCAAATGCCTGGTTCCTTTTAAATATTCTTCAGGTGTACTCACGTAACTTTTTGCCTCACCTCCACCAATCATGTCAGCGCAGGTATATGGGTACCCCATCAGGCCGGCCGTGAGCATATCCGGGATCAATGTCCTGAATGCATCCCAGGTAGCAGGCTTATCACGCATTCTTTGCATAAGCGCCTGTCCACCCATCTTGAACGACACCCGGTATTCGTTAAAAGGAAACAACAAACCCAACTTTCCAAAAGCCTCTGCATAATCTACCTTCGACATAGGCATGTAAGAGTCAAACGGATATATAAAATGATCCGGGTCACCAGCATCAAACTTAAATCCGTCAATACCATATTTATTCATCAATCCCTTCAGTACCCCAACAAAATAGTCCTTTGCCTTAGGGTTGCTCAAATCATAAGCCGGACTGAATCCATTCCACCAATTAACTAAGTAAGGTTGTTTTGGCTTTACCGGATCTTGTAACAAAAATCCCTTCTGTATATTTTTATTGGTTGTTTTATCATCTCCTGCCGCGTAGGGCACAACCCAAAGCATTACTTTATACCCGAGATCATGGAGCTCGTCCACCATCTTTTTGGGGGTGGGAAAATATCCATTAAAATCCCATAAGCCAAAATTCTTTTGCCATCCTCCGTCAAGCATAATCACTCCGGGCTTGATTCCATTTTCAACAGCCTCGTGTGCATAATCCAGAATATCTTGCTGATTTTGATTATTAAGCAATTCAATCCATGTATTTAATTGGGGGTTAATGAACAGTTGTTCTTCAGGAAAATTTCCGGAAGCAGGAAAATATGTTGAAGAGACTTCCTGATAAGCAGAAGCCAATGTTTTTTCTTTGGTTTGTCCCAGAACTATTTCCCGTGTTGATTCCAATGATATCAGACCGTTCCTGAATTCCCCTCTCAAAGGCCCGTCACTCCATATGTATCTGCCAGATGACGAAACCCAAACAGGCGATGCCTGGTTACCATTATCACTTTTATATTGATCAAATAATACTTTTGATGTTTGATCAAAGGGCTGTTCTTTTCCAAAAGTTGAATAACAACCCCACCATTTCTCACCTTTAAGTATTTTTATTTCTTTTTTTATCTGAGCATTTGTATTCAATGTAAAAAACACAAGCAAAATCGTGTAAATAGCATACTTCATCTTTTCATAATTTAATAGTTAATAATTCAAGGGAAACCACACACTCATTTAAGGCATTCCAGGTTACTTCATATTAAATAATTAAGCCTATTGTAATGGTATTGTGATGTTTAAAAAACACTTTTCCCTGGAATAACTATTAGTGTAATCAGGTTAGAAGATTAACCTGGAGAGTCCCTTTTCATCCCCTCTTATGTTATCTCTTTATGCATATTTCATATCATAGGCAATATCACACCTGATTTAATTGTCATAATCTCAATTATTGATTCTTGATTTCTTCGAGTGTCTTTTCCATCTCTTTTAAAACACCTGGATTTTCCTGAGCCACATTTTTACTTTCAACAACATCCGTTTTCAAATTATAAAGCTGTGCTTCATTTTTTAAACCACTTTCAATATCCTTATTCTTTAACCAATCAGGAGGTGTATTTTCAACCGGTGCGATATATTTCCAATCATTCATTCTCAATCCAAATGTATAAGCTTCTTCAAGCATAATGTCTCGTCCCTTTTGCGACTTACCAAGCCATGTATCCAATAAGTCGTTACTGTCCGGTGCATCACCCGATTTAACTTTCAGTCCTACCAGTTTTGCCAGAGAAGCGTACAAATCTACCTGAGATAACAGAGCATTACTGACACCTGACTTAACATGTCCAGGCCAGTAAACGATAGTTGGAACACGGGTTCCTGCTTCGTAAACTGAATACTTTGACCCTCTATACACCCCCTCGGGCTTGTGGTCACCCAAGAGCTCCACGGCCTTATCATCGTACCCATCATCAAGTATTGGTCCGTTATCACTTGAGAATATGACAAGTGTATTTTCAGAAAGTCCTAAATCATTTAGTACTTTGATCAATTGTCCTGTGCACCAATCCATTTCCGCAATGTCATCACCGCGACGTCCCATAGTGCTCTCACCAACGAACTTTTGATTCGGCATTCGTGGTACATGAATGTTCGGTAATGCAAAATACAGGAAAAATGGATTTTGCTTGTTTGCTTCAATGAAGGATTTCGCTTTAGCCAGCATGACAGTTGGAAATTCCTCATCGACCCATAGAGCACTCTTCCCCCCTTTCATGTAACCAATCCTGCTTTCTCCATTGATAATCGAGCCACTATGTTGTAGGTCTCCCTTCATCTTCAAAAGTTCTGGATGTTCTGTGCCCAGGGGATAACCGGCAAGGTCATGTTTATAGCTTACTGTAATCGGGTCCGAAGGATCAAGATTGGCTACGCGGTCATTTTCGACAAACACGCAAGGCACACGGTCCGGTGTTGCCGGAATAATAAAACTATAATCGAAACCCACTTCCCTTGCCCCGGGCGTAATTTCACTGTTCCAATCTATGTGCCCGTTGCCAAGCCCCAGGTGCCATTTCCCAACAACAGCAGTTTTGTAGCCTGCTGTTTGTAGCATGGATGGTAAAGTCCCTTTCGATGGGTCAATGATCAAAGGGGCATCTCCCGGTAATACCGCCGCATCACGCCTGAAGGCATAGCTTCCAGTCAAAAGAGAATAACGGGAAGGGGTACAGGTAGAGGCTGAGCAATGAGCATCCGTAAAGCGAATCCCTTCATGGGCCAATTTGTCAATATTAGGCGTTACAACCCCTTTGGCCCCGTTCACGCCAATATCACCGTAACCAACATCATCAGTATAAATAATCACGATGTTCGGTTTATTCGCCGTTTCTGCAGCCTGCTTCTTTGTCATAGTGCATGATGTCATCGCGGCTAAACAGGTAGTTGTTGTAATCAATAATTTATTCATTTATATGAGGTTATTTATGTAATTTTTATTACATCCTGTCTATATAGATATTCAGGTCTCTCAACAATTTCACAATATCCCCTACTGCATTATCAATACAGCGTGTATCTGTCGCATACCGTTTATACACGTCCGGTCATGGGACCTCAGGTGTTGTTGGATCATGGTCTTCAGCTTAAGAAGCATTAGTGTATCTTAATATCTAAAACAATTGCAGGATACACTTTCCCGCTATCGAGCTTTTCCGGGTAAAAAACATCCATCGCCAGGGATGTAGTATCAATTTGTTTATAAATTATATGGTCAGGAGTTTGGGCCTGACTGGAATAGCAAAAAAACAAAACCAATGATACTGAAATGAAAAATCTGATATTATTATTTCTCATCTTCTTAACTATTTGTAAAACTTTATTTTCCAATCAAATCCGGATCGTAGTCGGTTTCGTTTACCCAGCCAGCAGGAATTTTTTCACCACACATGTAGCGGTTATAATAATTCGCTACCTCCCCTGAATAAGGATAATTGTCAAACAGACATCCCTGCCCCAGCATACGAGGATCTTTTTGTTCTGTCAGCTTTTGTTTCATCTCATTAGCCATTTTAGTTTTTATTTCCGAGTAATCTTTATCGTCGGCCAGATTTTTCATGCAATACGGATCCGTTTCGATATTGTATAATTCCTCTTCCACGCGTTTTCCAAAATTGAGTTGCCAGTATTTCAAAACTCCTTTTTTACGCCGGGTATCCAGAATATAAGTTTTGGTTGGACTGCCGTCACAGTTTAGGTAACCTGTTACCGGATCACCCGCCGGCCAACGGTCAGCTTTGAAATTATGCAAATAAAGATAACCATCGGTTATTATGCCACGCACAGGATAGCCTTCATCATTAGGACGACCGACATCGTGACGCTCTTTTCCCACCAACACATAATTACGCGCTGAATCTATATTTCCTTGTTTATCTGTATGAAAATATTCAGTTAAACTGCGGCCGGTTATGGGTTGCATACCCACTTGTTCTGCCGTCAGCCCTCCGGCCAGTTCAAGAAAAGTAGGCGCAAAATCAATAAAGTTCACAAAGTCATCGACGATACGTCCCGGATTTTTAATTCCATTGGGCCACATAATTGCCAGAGGCAAATGATTTGAATACTCATACACCTGACCTTTGATACGGGGAAATGGCATACCATTGTCAGCTGTAACAATTACTATCGTATTGTCCAATTCTCCGATTTCATCTAACTTTTTAAGCATTTTTTGCAGATGACTGTCGAAATATTCAATCTCATAAGCATAATCCAGCATATCGGTCCGTATAGTATCAACATCGGGCCAAAAAGGTGGGACTTGATCTATCTCAGAAATATTTCCCCCTCCCTTCTTTATGCCTGATTGAAACTCATAGCGACGATGGGGTTCATGGCTCCCGTACCAAAAGCAAAAAGGCTCCCCTTTGGGTCGTTCTTTCAGAAAAGCATCGAAATTTTTAGCATAGTCAATATTCGAAATGCCACTTGTAGGAGGTTTGGTTTTAAATTCGTCAAATTTGGCACCTGCTAGTTCCCGTATTTTCCCCTTAATTTTACCAGGATCGCCAGGTGCCCAACCTTTTGCTGTAGCTCCTACCCAGTACCCATGTCCGGACAAAGCTTCGGCATAAGTCTTATATTTGGCAGGAAAATAACACGAATGGTTGCAGGCTGCTTCCAACTGCCAACTGTTCCTGCCGGTTAAAATACAGGCCCGTGATGGCGCACATTTTGCATTTGGGGTATAGGCATTTGTGAACAATATTCCGTCTTTGGCCACCCGGTCGAAAGCCGGAGTTTTTACCCAGTTGCATCCGTAAGCACCAAAATATCTCCACGAGGCGTCATCAGCAATGGCAAACAAAATATTGGGCTTCTTTGGAATATCGGCTTTTTTTGCTTCTTTTTGTGCTGGCTGACATGATGAAAATAAAGCCAACGCAGTAATAGCCGATGTTTTAAAATAATTTTTTTTCATAGTAATATTTTACTTTCTTGTGATATTAATGATAATTTTCATACCTATATCAGGGCGTCCAGCAAATTTTTCTTATTGTTGAAATTCCTTCAATATCAATAATCTGAACCACATATACTCCCGGCGGAAGCAATCCATTAACATTAAATTTGCAGTTAATACCGTTGATTTTTTTCTCTCCCACTTTTTTGCCAAGTAAGTTGTAAACATTAACCCGCAGCAGTTTCTGGTTGCTTGAAATATTTATTAACTCATCAGAAGGATTACAGGTAATACTTATCTCTGAACTGTTTTGTATAATGGCTGAATTTACCTGAATTTGTAAGGTTATCAAACGACTTGCTTCGGAAATGTTATTTGAATTATCTATCGCGTATGCTACATATTCACCCGGGTTTAATCCGGTTGTTGAAAGCTTTGCAGGGGTGTATGCTTCAACATCGGCTGAAGCAACAGCTGATTGTATAATTGAGGCAGTATCAGCCAGTGTTCCTGAAGGAACAAGGTAAACTTTTGCATCCTCTGTTGTCTGCACTATAATATCTGATCCAACAGTAATAGTTCCAATATCAACATAAAGCCACTCAGGAGGAGTTATATCCAACTCAGACATTAAAAAAGAAAAACCACCAAAAATCCCCGGTTCTCCAACCTTATCGTACCAGTCGAACCGCACAATATATGCTCCCCAAAGTCCCTCCAGAGGAAATTTTGACAACAACCAATCAGTTTGTTCATTTCCTCCTCCAAGGTTTTTAAAATCGTTTGTAAGACTAATATCCTTAAAAAAAACCGTATCACCCTGCATATTGAAAATGGTTAATTTAAAATTGGCATCAACATTATTTCTTGCCCTTAAAAGCAATTGATAAGGATTATCAATATCGAATAGAACGGAATATTCAAGCCACTGTCCGTTTTTTTGAAATGTTTGCGCGATGCTGTTCCAGTTGAATTGTGCTGCATCCTCAAATTGGGTAGCATCCTTGTATGAGTGAATATTTAGCCCGGAAGTATCATTGCATCCATATATACCAATCGTTTGTGCAGTATCCAGTTTAAAATATCTCGCTCCTGATTCATTATCCATATAATCATATTGCCATGCTGACAAAGTATCCCCGGGAAACTTCCAATACTCAGTATTGAAAGATTTCCGGCTGGGTTCATGATAAATTTCATCGGGTACACTATCAATTATTTCACCCCTTTCATCGCTGTAATGCAAAGATTTATCCTTAACGGGATCATCAAATAGTGCAGAATCTATAACTACCTCATTAATAAGCGTATCTATTCCAACATAACCAATCGGGTGCATACCCCCGTTAAAATATTGTTTTGTGGCAAATTTTACCGCCGGAACCATTCCTGCCGGATCAAGGATTGACAAAGCCAGTATATATTTTCCCTTTGCAATAACAGAATCAATTTGAAAGGTATCAGTATTATTTGTGATTTCAGCCCCGCTTTGGTAAGTCTGCAGTTCATCATTCCAGTTTTCTCCCGGCATCCATTTGCGGATGTCAACATCACTGAATATTTTTTTCCACTTTACTTCATGGGTAATTGGATCCAGCAGACGGAGTTCAACCGGCCAGTTATAATAAAACGGAGCCGATCCCGTATTTTCGACTTTAAGAGAAACAGTAAATGGCTTATTCAATTGAATTTCGTTTGGATAATTGACTTCATGCAGAATATAGCGGTATCCAAAGGCCTTCTGAACTTCGTCTGCTCCTGCCAAAACCTGTGAATTGTAAACATCAAAATCGGCCACCCATCCAAGAGCAGTACAATGTAATTTACGGATGTAATTAATTAACCATTCCCGGTGAGTTGGGTATGTCAGGGTAACGTTTGGATTATCACCTGGTTGTATTTGATAATTTCCCCAATTATAAGCAGTTTCTCCTTCAATTGGTGCTATTTTCCATCGATCCGGACAATTTTCCATCATTGGTTTTGCCTGAGTATTTATCTGGTCCCAGTGTGCAAATGAATCCCAGTACCATCCAAATTGATAGTCTGTAAATGTTTCCCAGGGTCGTCGTACAAGTACTTTTTTATTTTTAAATGCCTCTGTAAATAAATCTCCAAGTAATTTCTGTTGCCAGTCATTTGGTGCAGGATGATGTTGTTCACCCCAATAACCGATTATTCCCATCTGGATCCACGCAACCCTGGGATCATTATCCCAAACTTCGCCCAACCTCTTGACTAAGCGGGTTAATCGTTGCTTAAATATATCGCTGGAATAATCTCCGGCAGACATATCACCCGGCCAGTACTCGTTGCCCGGATTTTCATCCCAATCCAGGTACACGCGGGGGATTATCTTAATATTTTTATCGGCAACTCCACTCCATTTTTGATTGCATACTTTTATGATCTGCTCAATACTATCATCTTCATTTCTTTCCAGTTCATTCCATTTGATGTAAGTACGTACAACCGAACAATAGGGATGATTTCCGCTTTTTGCAGTGCCAATACCCGGTCTGAACCCCTTTAACGGATTATTTAAAGCAGATTTAAAAACCTGTGGTTTAACAGTCACTATATCTTGACTTTGCGCACTTACAATAATTACACATAAAGTGAAAATTATTGCAAGAAATGATTTTATATTATTCATGAGATTTGTATTTTGGTCTTTTTTGACTGGCAAAACCTAATTTCACACATAATTCTATTTCTTTCTTAGAAGTATTACCCAATCTTTTTCAGGTTTTGAAGGAGCCTGTTTAAGTTCCTGAATAGTGCCTCCTTTGATTTTCCTGGCTTGTCCATATTGCAGCGAACCTCCATTTCTTGGATCATACCATTGAACAGTAAAATTTCCTTTAATATTTTCAAGATTGATGGTTCCAGTTCCTTTTCTCAGAAATACAACATACATCCTATCCGGAATAGCCAGACAATAATCACCATCCTGTACAAGGTTATCGTAATTTTCTGTTTCTGTTATGGGTATTTCATTCCCCCCGAAAAAGTCAAGCAAATACCTACACTGGTTCCAGAACAAATCACGTGAGCGAAAATCCTGGCAGGTTAAATCTGAATTCGCATGTGCGTATCCAAAATACCATTCTGTGCCCCAGGCTCCGGCCATAAAAGCACCCCACAGACCATTTATCCTGGCATTATCATGGTCAGGGTCTTCTGAATCTGGAATTAACGCGTGCTCTGCATCCCCTGGTTCATCAATCGAAACTGCCCATTGTTTTCCGGATTCTTTTGATGCATTCAACCAGCGCAAGATCTGACGATGAACCATGCTAAAATCGGGCTTACCTGTTTGTAATGATATCCCTGTATATTTGCTTTCCGGACCTAAAATATCGTCGAAAGGTACTCCGTTGTGCACTACAATATGGTGGTGATAGGGGTCATGATTATAAAAATACGTTGCAGCCGCCAATCTTTCTGTTGTGGAGAGAGGGGGTGTTTTATGATTTTTCACCCAATCACCTGTTTCTTCTCCAATATTCCAGTTGATTGCCAAATGATGCCCAAAGCGGGCCATTAATTCACGGTAATATAGTTTGGTATTTGCTCCTATGCCACCATTATCGAGTAATCCCTGGTTTTCCTGTTCCATCAGTTTAAAATGCATAAACATACCCAGTTGATCTGCATGATCAAAAACCACTTCCCACTGGTCGAGTTTCGAGCAATCATAACGATTATAAGTATCATAATCTACAAAAGGGAAAACGTTTTGATCGTCCCCAACAATATTCATGGTTAGAAACGAAAATGAATTCATCTCTTTTGATGCAAGGTAATTAATCGCACCAATTATCGCTTTACCTTTTCCGTTTTGCCAGGTCGGATCACCTTGCTTCCAGTCTTTTAGATGAGGTTCCCAGGTTTTCACCAGATTATCTTTATGACCGTCATTTTTAAAAGTACCGTCAAAATCTTCATAGGCCAGAAAATTTTCCGGAGCATCAGCACCAACTTTTAACATCGGTTTTCCTGTCTCTGCATATTTCAGGTAACGGGTACCATCGTACAGTAACATACCTTTAGCGCGGTTATCACGCCCGGTTTTATCGCTTTCTTTCACATCAAAAGTCCCTTCTGCTCCATCCATAAAGCCAGCACTTTCACCTGCATTTTTACGCTCTCTGATTGCTACCCAGTTCCCTTTTCGAAAATCAACCTTATAATTCCATTCCCCGGTTTTTGGTGGAGCAAAATGTACACGCCATTTGTTACCCGCAGTTGCCGATGTTTCAGATGCATTACCATCAGCAGCAAAATATCCGGGTACTCTATATGTTTTACCTGATTTTACATGAGTGAAAAATACATTCAAACGGTAATTCATAAATGGATTATATTCATCCTTCTCTGAAACTTCAGGCCCTATGAAAGTTATAGTAACTTTATGCCATGTTTTTAATTCGCCGCTTATTTCCGATTCTGCTTTTGCCGGTTTTGATATATTTAAGTCATTAGATTTTCGGGCAAATGCAAAATTCTGTAAAACAAACATTAATGCTGCTATCAGAGCATATCTAATACTCATACTTTTTTTTAATTCTCGCTTAAAACTATTCATATTATACGTTTATCTGTCATCTTTAATACTGATTAAAAGAATTTCACATGTTTTTTATTCAAATCTTTTTGAATCATTTTGTGTATTTGCGTTATTCTGCTTTTCCAGCCTCATAGGACACCGAAGTATCGCTTTGGATGTCGTCAAACCCTGAAACAGAAAATGAATTTATTGTTTTATTAATACCAACTTTACCAATGGGATGCCTTCCACCCTTGTAATAGTTATTGATAGCAAACCGGGCACATGGACGATTCCCTGCAGGATCCAAAATAGCTAAAGCAAGTATATACTCTCCTGAGGGTATTCCCGACAAAAAAAATGTCTGATTAACCGTATATGTTTCTGCAGGAATAGCATATGAATCAGATGAATCGTCCCATTTATCTCCGGGCATCCAATTCCTGATATCAATATCGGTGCATTGCTTTTTCCAGACAGGTATTTTAGTTTTTGGATCAAGCAAACTAACTTCAACCGGCCAATTATAATAGAAGGGTGATGAGCCGGTATTCTTCACTTTAAATGAAACTGTAAATTTAGTTCCGGTATCTATTTTCTTTGGATAGCTGACTTCTTTTAAAACAAAGCGATAACCCAATGCTTTCTGAACCATTTCAGCACCCGTGCTTACATTTTCATTATTCTGATCATAATCTGCAATCCAGCCAAGATGGTTTGCATGCAGCTTTCTGATTTCATCAATGATATAATCCCTGTGGACAGAATCCATCAGAGATATATCAGGACTTTGACCTGGTTGGATTTGCACATTTCCCCAGTTATATGCGACTTCTCCACCAATAACGGCTGTTTTCCATTTTGGAGCGGTATTGTTAATGTGGAAGCCACAATATTCCTGATCATGATGAGCAAACGAATCCCAGTAATAACCAAAATTGTATATATTATCATTATAGGTGTTCGGCCATCTAATCATAACCAGTTTATTTTGAAAAGACGCAATAAATTGATTAGAAATCGCCTCTTTAATTTCATCTTTCGTGTCCGGCCATTCCATTTCACCCCATTGTCCAATAAGCCCCATTTCAACGTAGGCAACACGTGGATCATTGTCCCAGGCTTGTCCCAGCTTCTTAATTAAAGCAATCACTCTCTGCTTGAATTGATCACTGGTAAAATCTCCTGTTGTCATATCTGCGGGCCAGCCACTTTTTTGTCCTGGCCAGGCTAAATAAACGCGGGGGATAATCTTAATATTCTGCTTTTCAATACCCTTCCATTTAGCATCACAAACATTCTTAATTTTACTGACATCATCACTCGCCAGATTTTCAAGTTCATTCCATTTAAAATAGTTCTTGACCAATGTACCATATTCATGAGTATGCTTTGACGGACCAGCGCTTTTAAATTGATTCTGAATACCTGAATTGATTGTGGAAGGCCTGAATCCCTTGAGAGGATTCTTAATAGCATGAACATATTCATCAGGATAGATTGTAATCAAATTCTTCTGTGTCGTAGAACTTAACAGGCTGGCAGAAGTGAATTCAACATAATCAAAAATCGCTAATGAACCATTTTCCGATAGTGCTTCAACTCTTATCTCATCACCCTTATTAATGACAATATTCTTTGGAGCATGCCATTTTTGTTCATTCAGCATGTGCCACTTTTCATCCCGGTCTTTACCCAGCCATGCAATAATCTGGTTATTATTTATGTACATGGCATAAGTGTTTTGCCCCACGCTTTCAGACAGATAGCGAACATTAATATCATACCTCCCTGAAGGTAAATTAAAATTAAATTTTGCAATACCCGTTTTACTCGTCAGCTTTATATAAGTGGAGGATCCGGTACTATCAATCTGATAATTTGTTAGATTCATATTTTCTGCTTCAACACGTTTTATATTTGCACGTGCGATATTGCTGAAAATAATCGTTGTAAAAACCAGAGTAATAAAGATTTTGAAATTTCTCATTTGTTTCACCTGTATTTTATTCTAACATATTGATTTTAATGATATAATCATAATTTACTCATTATGAATTTTATTCACGGGTTATTAGATAAAGAACCTGATTCAATTTCAACACGGTGATTATTTGAAATATTCACGGGACATCCAATGTTCATTGGTTCTTCACCCAATCTACTTCAGCATCCACTTCGTCCTGATAATTTTTCCAATGGAAATTACCATCTATTATCCCTAAATAACTTGATTGAATATGCTCATCTGTTACCGTTACCAAATCCCTCCAATACTGCTGAGCCTCTGTAATATTATTAATTGCCTCCATTTTATTATTTTGGTTCAATGCCACGCCTGTACGAATCTTTTTGGCAAAATAAAGCCCTAAATAAGCCCAGGCTTTAACATCTGCCATTTCGCATTTTAAGGTTTCATTAGATGTAGATATGCTATTTACAATATTTAATGCTTTTTGATTATCCCTTTCAAGAGCTGAAGCCAACTGTAATGGAGTAACCTTGCTGCCAAAATTTTTGCTGCCATCACCATATTCTTTGATGCTGACAAAATTTGGTTCAATGGGTTTCGAATTTATTACTTCATCCAGTTTAATTAAATCACGTTTATTGCCAATAAATCCTTCGGTATAAAATGAATAATCCCAGGTAAAATCGAAAAAGCTTGCTATACGCTGAGTAGTAGCTGTTGATAACTTGTAAGCTTCAACCATTTGTCCTCCG
>DASQZP010000659.1:0-5237 GCA_035638655.1 Bacteroidales bacterium | reverse complement strand
GCGACCTTACCTTTAGCAGCATTAATCATATTCAGCAAATCAAGAACCAGGATATGTTCGGAAAATTTACCAAATTGCTGGAAAAGATGCTCAACACAAGCATTGAAATGGTAAAAAGGGCCATTATTTCATACAATTATGCCGACAAAGAATATGCAGTCTGGGTAATTGAAAATGATGAACGGGTGGACAAGCTTCATCAGAAACTGGTGGAAAGACTGGTAAAGAAAAGTGATATCGAAAAAGATGTCAAACAGTTGATGATGACCTTCCTGAGCATTCGTAACATCGTTTCCAATATTGAGCGAATTGCCGACCAGGCCACTAATATTGCCGAGGCAGCCATTTATTCCTTTGAAGGCATTGATGTAAGACATAGGAAAGAACTACCGGACGATTTCTTATAATTTTATTTACAAAGGTTTTCCAACATTGAAAAAGTCTCGTTCCGGTTATAAAAGATAAAAACAGATTAATACAATTTTATCATGCGGGTTAATTTGAATTACAAGCGAAAATTATTTCTTTACTTTTTTGTGGTGTTTGTTATATTCACCTTTATCATTGGTGCATTCCAGTACGACCGTGAAAAACACTACAAAACCAAACAGCTCGAAACAACGCTTAACATTTACAATGAGTTGGTTCATAATTATATTTCCGGGAATGACCTTTTTGCAAACGGCCAGTTTGAAAAAATTGATTCGCTCACCCACCTGTTCCATCAGAAAAATATCAGGGTAACAATTATTAATTTTGACGGTAAAGTGCTTTATGACAGTTACGTGGATGATATAAACACTATGGAAAACCACAAAAGCCGTCCGGAAGTTCAAATGGCCCTTTATTCTGATTCCGGTTCAAACATCCGCAAATCAGCTACAACCGGCATCAAATTCTTTTATTATGCCCGCCTTTATGATAATTATTTTGTGCGCACGGCCATGGTATATGATTTACGGATCAAGGCTCTGCTGCAACCGGATAAAGTTTTTCTGCTGGTTATGCTGGTGCTTTTTTTCATTATCTGGGGATCCCTGGCTTATGTGGCAGACAAGATGGGTAAATCAGTTTCCAGGTTAAGCAATTTCGCCCTTCAGGCAGGTACAACAGGAGAAATAGATACAAGCATTCAGTTTCCTCACAATGAGATTGGCATAATCGGACGCCAAATCGTTGAGATGTTCGACCGGTTGCAGAAAACAAAGAATGAAGTACTGTCAGAAAAAGAAAAGCTTATTCACCATATCCAGATCTCAAATGAAGGAATTGCCTTCTTCACTCCTCAAAAGAAGAAGATTATGGCAAACAACCACTTTATACAATACATTAATGTAATATCCAACAAGCTTACTGTTTCAATAGATGACATTTTCAAAATTAAAGAACTGGAACCAGTAAATGAATTCATTGAAACTAACCGTAAAAATACCGGTGTAGCATTTTCGGGCGATCTCCCCGGTTTGAAATATGATTTGCAGGTAAGTGGAAAGTTCTTCGAGTTATTGTGCATGTTTTTCCAGGACGGCAGTTTTGAGATCTCCATCAAGGATGTAACTAAACTGGAAAAACGAAAGTTATTAAAACAGGAAATGACAAACAGCATTTCACAGGAACTTCAGACTCCTGTTACGGCCATCAAAGGGCTGCTTGAAAACCTGCTTTCCGGAGAAAAGCTCAAGGCGGATGAGCAGAAACAATATGTGCAAAAAGCACTGAAACAGTTAAAGCGCCTGAGTAAGCTTACTGCAGATACCTCCACCCTTACCAAGATGGAAGAAACAGCAAGCCTGTATCCCACGAAAGAATTATCAGTAAGAAAAGTACTGGATGAGGTAATTGATGCACAACGGGCCGGCCTCACAAATAATAAGGTGAATCTGAAAACAGAGGTTCCGAAAGATGTGGAAATAAAAGGCAATCAATCATTGATTTATGCCATATTTTTAAACCTTATAGAAAATTCACTGCAATTTGCCGGAGAAAACATCACCATTGAAATAAAGATGTATCTCGAGGACAAATACAATTATTATTTCTCTTATGCAGATAGTGGTAAAGGAATTCCCGAGGCTTATCTGCCAAAGATCTTTGATCGTTTCTACCGTGTGGAAACCAATCAGGAAGAAGAATATGAGGGATCAGGACTTGGACTGGCCATTGTCAAAAATGCCGTACTCTTCCATAAGGGAGAAATCACTGCAAAGAATCGTAAAAAAGGAGGTGTCGAGTTTTTGTTTTCGCTGAGTAAGAAATAAGACCTGATAAAAACTTCTGACAAACAAATAATTAGAATCCGTCAATAAAGTCAAGTGTCTGGATCAAAATGTTCGAAAACAAAGCCTGTTCCGTTCTAAACAGGAGCGTGCAAAAATTTTAATCCGCAGTATACTAATGTATATGAGGAATTAAAATTTTTGTAACAACACAGTTATCGGACATTATGGACAGACACTAATTATCTACAAGGGAGCTTTTTGTTCAAGGTTCAATTCAAGATTAAAAGGATCAGAATCTGCAGAAACCACCATAGCAGCGCCAAGCGCCGTTGCATTATATAATTCTGCAGTATAAACTTTTTTATCAGAGAAAAAAGTGGCCAGAAGCGTACAAAATATGTCATTGTTGGCAAAACCTCCAATGATATAAATATCCTTAACCGAATCGTCCTGATCATTAACCAGATCGAGGGCTCCAGCTTCAAAAGCAGATAACTCAAACATCAATTGATGATAAGCTGTTCTAAAATCAGAGAATTGTTTTAATTCGCTGGTATCAATAGAATAGTCAGCTGGTATTCCATTAGGAAATAATACTATATTATCCATCCTTAATATAGAAGAAAGCAATTTACGATCGGTCTTAACATTCTTATAGATAGATTTATCCTCGTTAAAATATTCTGCAATCGTTTTCACATTCAGATCATGAATATGACCAAGAAAAAGCCGGGAAGATTTCACTTGTTCACGGTCAATACTCATGTAACACAGGCAATCTTTTACCAGTTGTTCGGATGTTAGTGGCTCCCTGTTAAAAGGATTCATGTTAATCGCCCAGGTTCCGGTAGAAGATAGTATGAAATTTCTTGCTCCCAACAACTTAAGATAGGGAACCAGAGAAGCTGAACTATCATGAATACCTGTTCCCATTTTAACCTTTTTACCCTTGATCTCTGCCTCAAACAGTGTTTCATTAGGGACAGGAGCAGGCAGCAGGATATCTTCATCCCGCAACCACTGATGATATTTCATTTTATCAAAATCCCAAAGTGCTGTATGACAACCTATTGACGTATATTCTGAAATTATTTTACCTGTAAATAGATAGCTCAGATATTGCGGAAGATGCAAAATATGTTTTACTTTCTCAAATACCTTAGGTTTTGTTTTTTTAAGCCAGTAAATCTGAAGTCCTGAATTGAGCATCCCAAGTACCGGAGAAGCGGTTTTCCTTGAAAATTCTTCTTTGCCCCCGTAATATCTGTAAAAATCACCTAAAAGGCCTTCCGGCATTGGTTTAAGATAATTATAGACTGGCGTAACCCGGTTTCCTTTTTCATCCAAAAAAACAAGTGTTGCACCATAAGTAGAGAAATTCACGGTTTCAACATCATACTCTTCACCGGTAACCAGATTTTCCAGAGAGGTCTTAATCCAGTTAACGAGCCTTTCAATATCTTCTCCTTCAAACCCGTCATCATCTTTTATCTCTTCAAATTCGACCTCCTTCTGCCATAACAATTTCAGCGAAGGATCAAATAGTAATATTTTTTTATTGGTTTTACCTATATCAAAAACCGCAGTAACTTTTTTAGTCATAAATATTTTTTGTTAGCGCTTTTTCCTGTTTCATAAGCTTCCAGACGTATCCATACTGCTGAAACAGAAGATTAAAATGTAATTCGTATCGGTAATAATTTAATTGTTTAACCATAAACAAAAATATCATTCTACTTTATATGACCCATAATGTAAATTATCAGCGGGACATTTTTTTTCTGTAATTTTCAGCTTCCCAGTTTTCAATGAAAGCAATTTGTTCTCTGGTCATTGATTTTGGCTCACCCAGATCGCGGGCATAGAAAGCTATTTTCATCATGTTAAGGATCAACTCCTTAACAATTTCAGCTGCAGCTTCATTTTCTTCAAAGATTAGTAATCCCTGATCCTCCAAACCAATTACCTTGGGTAAATAACCATTCTGTTGCTGAAAATCCAGAATATGGGATTCGACTTCCAGCCGGTCGGTTTCACCAATAAAAAGGTATTTTGCTTTGCAATAAACAATATGGTCCGGGGTAAAGGCTGTATCAATCAGGCTGAATGTCTGCCGGTCTTTAATGAAAAACCCGGCAAGTTCACATGTGATGCTTTTAAAAACCAGTTCATCCGCACCCGGGTACTCAGCAATTACCTTTTCAGCAAAATCTGTTTGAAACTGAGAACAATCTGTTGAAGGCAACTGGTTATTAAAATGGGCATGAATATCTTTCTCAATCTCGCCGTAAATGAATTTTATTTCTTCCTGGTTATTCCCTCCTACAATAATACCATGATTTTCAAGCAAAATTACCCGAGGGTCCATATTAGATTCAGCCCTGTATTCCTCTATCTGTTCAGATACTTTTTTAAAAAGTACATATCCCGGATCGGTATATTCGACAAAGAGGACTTCCTTTCCCAATATTTCAGCAGACATTTCTTTTGCCTCCCTTGAACATAGCAGGGAATTAACAACAGTAGGATGTGTATGCACTACAAAGGGATAATTTACCAGGTTATGCAGGGAAGTTTCGACGGATGGTCTGTTGCTGCCTGTTGAAACAACAGCATCTGTCAGATCATTCTTAACCTCCTCTTCCCGTTTTACAGAATCATCACTGTACTTTTTGTCTGAAATAACACTGAGTTTCTCGCGAGAAAGCTTCACCAATCCATTTTCAGTGATAGAGGCCAGTGCAGTACCACTGGCCTTTATCCAAAGAAATTCTTCATCTTTATAAGAAGTATTCCCGCCTCCGGCAATTACATATTCATTGTTTTTACCAAAAAACCGGGAAACTTCGATTAATTCATCTATATACTGATTCATTCTTTCAAATTACCTGTTTGCCAGTTCTTCCTGTTCGTATTGCTGAATTTCTTCAATGAATTCATCACCGGCAGGAACGCCATTAACCATACAATGGTAATCGTAAACGGCGCCAAAGGCACGTGTTTTCAATACTTCAAGCA
>DASQZP010000658.1:0-5669 GCA_035638655.1 Bacteroidales bacterium | reverse complement strand
TTCAGGCTTATTCCATATAATCATATTTTTATTCGTACTGTCTATCCCCACAATACAAATATCAGGACTATTCATTGGTTGTATGGTTACAGAAATGCTGTCAGTGGTGTGGCAACCTCCTGGAAATGAAGCGGTAATTTTATAATTTGTGTTTTCAGTAACCATTGATGTTGGATTCAAGATGGTTGAATCATTCAAAGCTGTTGTTGGCTGCCATAAATATGTGAGGGAATCTGTTCCTGAATAGTTTGTTGATACCTGATCTAAATATGCCGTGCCTCCGCATAAAATAGTTATGTCTTCTCCGGCATCAACTGAAAAGGGATAAACATAAAAATCAACAACATTATTCCAGGCCTGGCAACTAATAAAACCTTCCTGACCGTTGGGTAAAATGAGTGTATCAATATAAACTGTATCCTGATATTCATTTATCATCCAACTCCAAACCTCAAAATCTGCGGGGGGAATTAATCTAATGGAATCATCCCCTGTACAGTAGATTATAGTATTTGTATTGCTGATACTATCCAGATAAAAGGTTTGGTAATCGGTAGCTTTAGCGTATTGTACAAAAATTGTTAATATTACTGCAATAATAGTAAAAACCCGGATTTTATGTACCTTAATTTTCATAGTTTTGATTTTATTAAATATAATAAGTATCGTATTATTGTCTTATTAAAGATTAACCATTATTAGCATATGGGGTATGCTCAATGCAGGGCTCCGGCGGGTATATAAAGTATTATCCCGGTTAAAAAAATTTACAGCTCTCAGTTATCCTGCTTTGCATTGCTATATTTTTTCAATTCGTCTTTTATTTTTCCGGTTAATCTAACTGCTGCTTTCTTACCGATACCATTTAAAGGAAATGAATTTACCTGCAGACAGTCATTCTCGTAATCGACCTTAATTAAGGCTGCTGCCCCCCAACTCCAAAACCTGATCTTTTCTCTGATCTTAACCAAATTATTTTCTTCACTTGTATAAGTTATTATAAAATCCTGATGTAGTGATTTGACAAAAGCCTTAAAGTTTGGCTTTTCACCGTTCAAAGGAAAATTTGTTTCAATGTGTCTAAACTTTCCATCAATCGGCAAGCCGGACTTAAGAAATGAAATTCCGGGTTTTAAGACATTGTAAAACACAAGTAACTGAAATGATATAAAAACCATGGTGAAAATTAATGATTGGATCAGCAAACCGCCAAAATCAATCATTTCTTTATGAAACAGATAGTCGAATGACAATTTGATGATCAGGTAAGCAATGAAAACGATTGGAAATCCGATAATTAAAATTTTCCTGATTATATCTTTCATAGTGACAATATTAAAATGCATTTTTCATTCCCCGCTTCCCTTCAACGAAATTATTTACACGTTTTTAAAAATAGGAAAAAATCCGGAAAAAACAACCTGTCAGAGAAACAAAGTAACAAGGTAACAAAGTAACAATCCTTGCCTTGGCTTGTGTGGTAGGAATGAGCGGGCAAGGATCGCGAATCTTTGTCAGGATTGTGGGAAAGATTGTGAGAAACAAAGATCACGACCAGCCTGTGGCATGGCAGGTGTGAGGAAGTACCATTCAGGTTGTGGCAGGCTTGTGGGTGCTAGTAACTTAAGTAACGGAGGAGCTCTGTGTTTTATAAATTTGCACTAAACTTTGGCAGACAACACCACCTCTTCATCTTCTACATCCTCTATATCTTCTACATCCTCTACATCAATCAGGCACGGAAAGCATGTCCTGGCCAGAGGACACATTGCAAAGGAACCATTAACCTTATGCCAACATTTCCATTAATCCCAAACAAACCGCCATTTCCCATCAGCTTGCTTCTTCCACACTGTATGAAAAACACCTGTATTTTCAATTCTGGCGCCAGTTGAGTCGATGTATGAATAAGTATAATAGCCGTAAGTATATCCTAAGTCTCCTGAAGCTGCTACATCAACAAATTCAGGTTTCCAGGTCAGACTTTCAGTGTTATTCTCAGCGGTTTGATTTTTGAAATACTCAGTTATGTTGTTTTTACCCACCACCAATGTGTTATTGCGCATCAAAACAGCGCTGTCTGCTGCATAGGTCAGAAAAGCTTTTCGTATCCCCTTCTCTCCTGCCATAGCAGCAAAGTTCTGTTCCGCTTCTAAAATCTCATTTTTCCATATTTCAGTGGGATCTTTGCTAATATTTACACTGCAGGAAAAGAACAGGAGATAAACGGGCAGAAGGAATTGTATTTTGTTTTTCATGGTTTACTATTTAGATGTTCAGTTAAAATCAATTTGCCTTCGTTCTTATTTTATTCATTGTAGATATACACTATAAATTCATAAAATTCCTGATCCCATTTTTACACTTCTGATCATTCTGTCAGGTTAATTATCTCCTTCTGTAATTCGCTAATCCTCATTCAAATATAGAGTATATTGTTAAATAATAATATTTTACAGTCATTTTTCTCTGTTTATCAGCCATTTATCTTTCTCTTCTGCACCCACAGGTCTGCTTATCACTCGTAATTGCCTAAATATCTTTCTGATAATGGTTATCCACTACTTCGGTAAAAATATTTTTACTCCCCTACTGTTGCAAGTCAAAAATATTTTTCTACTTTAGTAAACCGATTTAGTAAACCGGTTTATTAAATGAAGAAAACATCTATTGCAGATATAGCAAGGCAGCTGGGACTCTCTAAAACAACCGTTTCCTTTGTGTTGAACCACAAAGGGGACGAAAAAAAGATCAGCGCCCAAACTCAGCAACGCATCTTCGAGCTGGCCGGTAAATTGAATTATCAACCTGATACGGTGGCACAAAGTCTGAAAACCGGCCGGTCAAATACCATCGGATACCTCGTACCCGACATAGCCAATCCATTCTTTGCCAAAACAGGCAGAAAGATAGAAGATCTCCTGGCCAAATGTGGATATAATCTCATTATTGGCAGTACCGATGAAAACACTTCAAAAGAAGAAGAACTCATTAATACACTGGTAAATAGAAAAACGGATGGATTAATTATTGCCTCCACAAATATTCGCAGTGAAACACTCCATAATCTACTCAGTAAAAAATTCCCACTGGTGCTTTTCGACCGGGAGGAACCGGAAATCCAGGCTAATTATATAGTAGTAGAGAATAAAATGGCCATGAAAAATGCGGTTATAGAACTGCTGGCCTCCAAACAAAGAAAAATCGGTCTGCTCTCCATCACACCACATGTTTATTCCCTGAAATTACGTATCGAGGGCTTCAGGGAGGCCATGCAGGCTGTTCCTGACTATGATCCCCGCCTGCTTCGGACTGTCAATTATACTGATATAAAACAAAGTACACAGAAGGAGATCAAAATATTGATGGACCACGAGGTGGAGGCAATAGTCTTTACCAATAACCTGATTGCTACCGAAGGGTTGTGGGTGCTGAACAGGTTTTATAAGAACCGGATCGACCAGCTGGCATTGCTGAGTTTTGACGACAGCGAGATATTTGATTATGCCCTGCCACGGGTAACCTCACTGGCCCAGCCGGTAAACGAAATTGCTTCCAACACAGTAGAGTTGCTGCTGAAACAAATCAGTGATCCTGAATCGGAATTCAGCAGGATCGAATTGCAAACATCACTCATAACAAGATAAATAAAATAAAAACAAACACTATGAAAAACAATACTGTAAAATCTGTTCCTATCTTTCTGGCCTTTCTCTGTATGGGGTTTGGCGATGTGGTTGGCCCGCTTACCAGTCAGTTGCAACACACCTATCATTTATCAAACTTCCTGGCCGGACTGGTCACTTTTATGGGTTTTATCATGTTCGGCCTGCTCTCCGTACCCATGAGTCTGTACCAGGACCGGAAAGGAAAGAAATTTGTGTTACAGGCAGGCCTGATTCTGGCGCTGGCCGGACTGCTCCTGCCGATTATCGGTAATTATTCATCATTTGGACTGTTGCTGGGATCGTTGCTTCTGCTCGGAACAGGTGCTACTACCCTGCAGGTAGCCGGAAACCCTATCATGCGGGACGTTTCTCCAAAAGGAAAATATTCCAGAAATCTTTCATTCGGACAGTTTATCAAAGCCATTGGTTCACTCTCCGGGGCACTGATTCCCCTGGCAGCTGTTAATTATTTCGGTAAAGACTGGCGTATCCTGTTTCCAATTTACGCGGTGGCAGTCCTTATTACGGTTGTTTACCTGATGAGCGTAAAAATAGAAGAGAAAAAAGATGAGCGAGTAGGTCCGCCTGCCTCTTTCGCTTCAGTATTGAAGCTACTGGGCAATCCCTATATTTTAATGATGGTGCTCGGTATTTTTCTGTATGTGGGTGCCGAGGTATCCATGAGCGCCAAACTGCCTAACTACCTGGAGCATAAATTTGGCTTTAATATTGAAACACTCGGACTCCTTGGTACGCTGTTTTTCTTTCTGGCACTGATGACAGGGCGTTTTCTGGGCGGGGTGATCCTGAACTGGATGTCACCGAAAAAATTTCTGATCCTTACAGCCATACTTTCTCTGGTCGGTATTGCCGGCCTGTACCTCGCTCCTACCCAGGTACTTGGAATCACCGCAATAGCAGTTATCGGACTGGGATTTGCCAATGTCTTCCCGCTGATCTTTTCCATCACCATCGACCACATGCCGGAAAGAAGCAATGAGATATCCGGTCTCATGGTTACAGCCATCATCGGTGGTGCCCTGGTACCTTTGGTTACCGGACTGGTAGCCGATATGTTCACCCTGATGGCCGGATTCATCGTGCCTGCCCTTTGTCTTTTCTACATCCTGATCATCTCATTAAATAAAGCAAACAGATAAGAAAATGGACTATCCCAAAGATAAACGTATCATTATGACGTTGGATGCCGGCGGCACCAATTTTGTCTTTTCTGCCATGCAAGGGGGCAAAGAAATTATAGCTCCGGTTACCCAACCTGCAAACGGTGATAATCTTGCACTTTGTCTTCAATCCATCACCAAAGGATTTGAAGACGTACAAAAACAGCTGAACGAACAGCCGGCAGCCATTAGCTTTGCCTTTCCCGGTCCGGCCGATTACCGTACCGGTATTATCGGTGACCTGGCCAACCTTCCGGGATTCCGTGGCGGTGTTCCGCTCGGCCCCATGCTCGAAGAACAGTTCCACATGCCGGTATTTATCAACAACGATGGTGACCTCTATGCCTATGGTGAAGCCCTTGGAGGCATTCTTCCCGAGATCAACAACAGACTGGAAGCAACAGGTAGCACCAAAAGGTATCACAATCTCATCGGACTGACGTTGGGCACCGGGTTCGGAGGCGGTATTGTCCACAATGAAGAACTGTTTACAGTCGACAATTCCAATGCTGCCGAAGTATGGATCTTCAGCAACAGGCAAAACCCTGATTGGTTTGCCGAAGAAGGTATCAGCGCCAGGGCCGTCAACAACAAATATGCTCAACTTAATGGTGAAAATACCACTTCTTTAAAGCCCGTTGATATCTATGAGATAGCTACAGGAAAGAAATCGGGCAACAAAGAAGCAGCACTGGAAGCCTTCCGCACTCTGGGCAGATACCTGGGCGATACACTGGCCAACCTGCTGACACTGATGGACGGCATCGCTGTGATTGGTGGCGGGCTCACCGGTGCTGCTGCACTATATATGCCGGCAGTG
>DASQZP010000657.1:0-2519 GCA_035638655.1 Bacteroidales bacterium | reverse complement strand
GGCACATAACCTAAATACAATTTGTTGTAAATCACTTTACAACCCCATATAATTGTGTGTTGTTATCTCATAAAAATCCCTAAATATCGAAATAACCCTACAATTATTATACATTTAAAATAAAATTTTAATTATGGAATGCTAAATTTTACTTTGGTTTCTATGAATAACCAGCAGCCGGTACAACGAATATTAAGTAATAATATGTATCTATTAACTGAATAATAGGTTATTTGACAGGAGCTGATGCAAAAATAATAGTATCTTCGCCTGGCATTATAAATATATTTGATTGACCAATCTTTAATTTCCAATAACAATAACGTGTATATACCAAAATCATTCCGCGAAAAGGATAAGAAAAAGCTCAACTCGTTTATAGAAAGATATAATTTTGCCGTGCTATTCAGTCAAAAAGAAGGACTGCCTTATGCCACACATTTACCTTTTATGATTGATTCATCCCGGGGAGAACAGGGCACATTGATAGCTCATTTTGCACGTGCCAATAAACACTGGCGGCTGATTGACGAAAACCAACAGGTGCTCGTTATATTTCAGGGACCCCATTCATATATCACGCCACATTGGTATCAACAGAAAGAATCGGTCCCGACATGGAATTATGCCGCTATTCATATTTATGGAAAAGCAAAGCTGATTTACGATCCCGAACGGTTACGGGAAATGGTAACAAAGTTAACGGATTTACAGGAGAAGCAAACGAATAGTCAGTGGGACCGGACGAATATTGAACCGGGTATGGAATCTAATTTAAAAGCAATTATTGGTATTGAGATACCAATTGACCGGATTGAAGGAAAGTATAAGTTTAATCAAAACAGAAGCAGGGAAGATCAGGAAGGGGTTTGTAAAGCTATGTTGAAATCGGATGATACCAGTAAACAGGAGTGTGGTCACATTATGCGGGAACATCTAAACAAAATGAAGGAAAAATGATCTCCGGTATTAATCATATTACATTGTCTGTAACTGACCTGGATCGATCGTTTAACTTTTATGTAGAATTAGTGGGTTTAACACCGGTTGTCCGTTGGTACAAAGGAGCTTATCTGACTGCCGGGGATCTATGGATTTCATTAACATTGGATGAAAAAACACGCCGGGCACCTTTAAATGAATACAGCCACATCGCTTTTTCAGTTGAGAAAGAAGACTTTGAATCGATGCGAAAAAATTTACAGGATAACGGGGTGGAAAAATGGCAGGAGAATCACAGTGAAGGGGATTCATTTTATTTTCTGGATCCTGACGGGCATAAACTTGAAATCCATATCACCGGATTGCATAACCGGTTGAAAGCGATGAAGAAATATCCGCCTGAAGACTTGGTATTTTATAATCATAATGATGAAACTTCATAAAATAATACACATATTGATTCCAATGTATGAATCATGGATCTATAATGATGAAAATGAATAAAAAAGGGTAACTATATAGAACTTTGACCCAATAGGGTATATTTTAACAGATAGGCGATTTAAGGGCAATTTACTTCTTCTTTTTGCCCTTCTTCTTATTCTCTTTCTCGTCCTTCAATTTATCAGGCACACCTTTGAAAGAGGCCTTTAGCACTTCTTCTAATTCACCATCAATCTTTAAAGGTGGTTAGTATTTCGAATTATTTTTGTTCTTAGACATAATTCTTAAGGTGTTAATTAATTTTTAAAGGAAATCGTTTATCTATCAATTCAAAATAAACGATTATTAGATATTTTGTACAATATATTAATCATAACCATACTAACCATTAAAAATACTTACGCTTATTTACTTATAAACTATTCGCTATTTCATATATTATACATATATAGCGAATAGTAAGAACATATCAAATATAAGAATATGCTTATTTGCGCTTGCATTGTATAAGCGCTTATTATTATATTAAAGCAATTTAACAACACAAGCTTAAATGTTATGCCTAAAAAATACCTGGATATAATTGATTCATTAAAGCCAGAATTAGAATCAAAAAATGAACGTCTTATAGAACTTCAGAAAGAAATTAAGAAACTGACTGTTGAGGTTGATGGGTTAAAAGGTATAATTGGAAATTTATATATGTTGGCAAAAACCCATGGAGAGGTAACTACTAATGGAAAGGGTCCAACGGTAGTACAGGAAGAGAAGATAAAGGAAAATCCATACGATAGATTGAATTTTAACTCTTTGGTCACTAAGATCATTAAAGAAGAAGATCGACCAATGACATCCTCCCAAATAATGGAAGAATATAATAAGTTGGTTTCGGAAGATCGCAGAAAGAGCCGAAGTTCGTTTTCTGGAATGATAAGTCAAAATGAAAAACGAACAAAACTATACAAGAAGGTTGAAAATGAAAACCTTGTTGGTAGAGCAAAACAAGTATATGGCTTACCATCAATGTTTGACAACGAAGAGATAAAACCAGAATATATGAAGAAGCTTAAATTGGAAACCAATCTTTTTGGATAAAAAAGTCCAATAGACTATGAATCTATTGGACTTTGGGG
>DASQZP010000656.1:0-2829 GCA_035638655.1 Bacteroidales bacterium | reverse complement strand
AAAAAGCGGATACTGTAGTGTTAAGGCCTTATCGTATGGTAGTTACAGACTTCCTTTCTCCGGCGTGATGAGAATTGAGGTGCGGACTATAATCATTGATTCTTCTGCCAATGTTATACCATCGAAATCTCCTTCGGGGTTGCGCGGCAGGATATTACGATAGCTTTACACAGCCAAAGCATTTCTTCAACAGATTACCCGTGTTGACGTGGCATGACTTTTTTCAGAAGATCCATTAAAGCGGCTTAAAATGCTATTACATTTTAGCATTCATTCATGATGTGAGAGCGTTTTTGCTTTCTGGTAGGGTAAATATGAAGGTTGTCCCTTCTCCTTTCCTGCTTTTAACATGTAAAGAGCCACCCTGCATTTCTGTTATTTCCTTTGTTAACAACAGTCCGATACCAGCTCCTTTTTCATTTGCTGTGCCTGTTTTTGTGGTGACCCTGTCAATACTGAACAGGCCGGAAAGCGCGTCCTCATCCATCCCTATACCCATATCGATTACACGGATGGAGACAAAGCCGGTCGGTTCATGTTTTTCGGCCGTCAATTCGACATTTCCACCTGCAGTGGAAAACTTGATGGCATTTGATAACAAATTCCGGATGACTGTTTCTGTCATCATGCGATCTCCATACGCGCTTGTGGCTCCGGGAATACTATTATGCAACCTGATGTCTTTCTTCTCGGCATTGCTCAGCATCAGGTTGAAGGCTGCATCTGTAACTTCCCTGATATTTAGCTGCTCGGGGTTGAAAGGTACTTTTCCGGATTCAATCCTGAACCAGTCAAGTAGTTTGTTTAAAAGATCGTACAACGCTTTCGCCGTGTCATCTATTTTGCTGGCATACAAGGAGATGTCGGAATAATCGCCATCGCCGGCCGACTGCCTGAGAAGCCCTGTAAAACCAAGCAATCCTGAGAAGGGACTGCGGAGATCGTGAGTAATGATGGAGACAAATTTATCTTTCTGTTTATTGAGTTCTCGCAACCTTTTTTCTGATTTACGGATCCGCTCTTCATTCATTTTTCGCTTTTTGAGGTCAAAGCGAATCTGGTAAAGGAACATAAATATCGTGCCGGTTGTCAGTATTACGAATATGAGGAGTGTCATAATCAGATGTCTGAGCGACTTTTCAGTCAACATTGATCGTTGAGATAATTTGGTTGTCAGTTGCTCGTCTATACTGTTGAAATTTTCCTGCAGGGTATTGACCACATTGAATTGTTCAACAATAATCCGGTTTCTCAGCATCATCAAATTCCCCGTACGGAGGTATTCAGGATTAATAGAATCAATTTTTAACGGATCAAAAGAAGCGCTGATCAGATTCTCATAAGAGATAAGTTTCTCCCTGATAATACTGTCATCTTCCTCGTTGCATATCGACCGATAGGACGTTTTGAAATCATTTACCGATCTCTGAAATTTAGTGTACTGCATAACTGACGTGTCTTGATGATAATCGTGCAGATATTTTTCCATTTGCAGAATATCCATCGTTAGCTCGTCAATTTGCATCAAAGCAAGATAGGACGCTTTTTCCCACTTGTAAAGATGTAAATAGCGGTTCGCGAAGTTGAGAGTGAGTAATCCGATGATAATTAAACAAATAACAGCCAGTCCAAAGGTGGCATAAATTCTTTTTTCAAAACTAAAACGCATAAATTCCTGGAGTATAATAAAAAGAAATGGCACTTCACCGGGTATGGATCATACGAGGTAATACTTTCCGGGTTTCAATTGAACTGTCAAACTGATGTTTCTTTGTGATCCTTAAAAGCTCTGCAAATTTAAATTTTTGGAAGGGATATTAAAATTTAAATGAAATAATTTTAAAATCCTTTCATAAAAACGAAAAAAACCAAAATAGTTTTTTTATTTTTGCGGCTTCAAATCCCCAACATGAATGGAAACAGAAGTAAAAATACTAAGTCAGACACTCGAGATATTTAAAGCGCGTGGCATAAAAAAGGTTACCATGGATGAGATATCCTCGGAACTGGGTATGTCTAAACGAACCATATATGAACTATTCAGGGACAGGGAAAACCTGGTGTATAAGACCTTGGAATACGGTATGTTACAGGAACAAAAAGATCTGATGGCGATCATCTCGGAAGCTTCCAACGTGATTGAGGCCCTTTACCTGATTGGAAAGGACGGGCAGATGAAACGGGGCCGTATCAATGTGTTGTTCTTTGAGGATATCAGGAAGTATTACATGGCCTTTTTTGATAACAGCCCCCGGGGAAAAGATATCAGGAATTTTGAAATCACATTTGCATTATTAGAGAGGGGGATCAGGGAAGGCATATTCCTGGACGATCTGAATCTCGAAGTGGTGAATTCTTTTATCCAGGAAATGATGAACCTGGTTCACAATCTCGAGATTATTCCTGATTTCATGGAACGTGAAAGGCTGATTATCCATAATATTTTCCTTCCCTATTTTCGGGGCATTTCCACCCAAAAGGGAAGGGAGCTTCTTGAGGCCTATTTCACCCAACAGAACCAGGATTAACGAAATATATATTAAAGAAAATAATCATTATGAGAAAAGTACGAATTCTAATTTTGGTCATGTCTGTATTGATCTCCCCGGCTGTTAAGGCCCAGGAGCAGCTTAACCTGAATCTCGACAGTGCCATGGCGTTTGCATTGGCCTATAACAAGATGCTGAAAACGTCGGGGTATCAGGTGGACAAAGCGCAGGAGCAGTTAAAGGAGACTGTTGCCAATGGATTACCACAGGTTGATGCTACACTCGACTATTCGAACTTCTTCGGCGTTTCGACGGAATTCAGAATATCTGAGAATATGCC
>DASQZP010000655.1:0-5154 GCA_035638655.1 Bacteroidales bacterium | reverse complement strand
CATCCGAAAAGATATGTTCATTTTTCATTGTTCGGCAAGAAAAAATAAATCTATTAATCAGGTGAACGATGTAATAAATTGATTTACAGAGTGTTTTATTCACCTCAACTTATCTTTATCTTTTTTCATCCGGTAATTTAGGGTATCTTTTGACTAAATGCCGGTTTTTTTTGATGAATGAAATAACTTTTATTCTTTTAAAAATTTAATCTTAAATAAACCTTTAGTAAACAATTTATTAACCCATATTAACCCTATAACATTGATATACTGAACTTTAATTTTTTTTACTAAATTTTTAAGGTTTTAAATTACTGGGTATAATTATAATATGATCAAACAGGAAAAAGCAAGAGCAAATCAATTTTTTTTTTATTTATTTTTTCACAATCTTAGCTAAAGTTTTGATAGAAAGATAAAAAACCTAACCCTACTTAAATACAAACATTTACGAAATGCACGATCAAGTTTGGAATAATTGTTTACGCATCATCAAAGACAACGTACCATCCATTAGTTTTCGAACCTGGTTTGAACCAATAGTTCCTTTGAAACTTGAAAACAATATCCTTACCATACAAGTTCCCAGTCCTTTTTTCTATGAATACCTGGAAGAACAGTATATTGATATCCTGCGCAAAACACTTCGTAAAGAGTTGGGTAATGATGCCAAACTGGAATACAGCGTTGTTATGGAAAATAATTCATTATCCAGTTCAAAACCTGTAACAATAAACTTCCCTGAGAAAGACTCAAGCAACAGCTTGCGCAACAAACCTATTCCAATGCCCCTAAGTGAGGATGAATCTATAAAGAATCCTTTTGTTATCCCGGGCATTAAAAAGCTTAATATAGATCCCAGATTAAATCCTGCCTATTCATTTGGAAACTTTGTTGAAGGAGAATGCAATCGACTGGCCCGTTCAGCTGGATATGCTGTTGGAAACAATCCGGGAGGAACAGCTTTTAATCCATTGCTGCTCTATGGTGATTCAGGATTGGGGAAAACGCATCTTGCTCATGCAATAGGAATCCTGGCAAAAGAAAAATATCCGGATAAAACAGTTCTTTATGTAGATGCAAATAAGTTTCAAACTCAGTTTGTGGATTCGGTTAAAAATAATAACCGGAACGATTTTCTGCATTTCTATCAGATGATAGATCTGCTGATTATTGACGATGTACATCATTTTGCCGGAAAAGAAAAGACCCAGGACGTATTTTTTCATATTTTCAATCACCTGCATCAGTCAGGCAAACAACTTATCCTCACCTCAGATAAACCCCCTGTAGAATTACAGGGTATGGAACAACGCCTGCTGTCAAGATTTAAATGGGGATTGTCTGCAGATTTGCAAACTCCTGATTATGAAACACGTATTTCAATACTGAAGAAAAAGATTTATGCAGATGGCATTGAAATGCCGGATGAGGTTATCGAATATATTGCTTCCAATATTACCACCAATGTCAGGGAACTGGAAGGAGCACTCATTTCACTGCTGGCCCAGTCAACTCTTAACAAAAAAGAGATCACTATCGACCTGGCCCATGAAATGATTGACAAGCTTATTAAAAATACCAAGAAAGAAATCTCAATTGACTATATTGAAAAAGTTGTTTGCAATTATTTTAATGTAGCAGTTGATATGATACAGTCAAAAACCAGGAAACGGGAAATCGTTCAGGCAAGGCAGGTAGCCATGTATTTCAGTAAAAACCTTACCAAGGCTTCTTTGGCTACAATCGGATCACAAATTGGAGGTAAAGACCATGCTACAGTCCTGCATGCCTGTAAAACAGTCAATAATCTGATTGAAACCGATAAATCGTTCCGGTTACAAATTGACGAGATCGAAAAGAAACTAAAGATATAAATCAAAAATAAACAGGTTCTCTAAACTTCGAACCTGTTTTTTTTTAATATTTTTGCCCATTGAAAATAATTCTGTTAATTGACCGAAGAAACTGAAGAAATGATATTTTTACTGGCCAGCATAATCTCATCCACCGCATTGTTTGTAATTTTTCGCTATCTGGACCATTATAAGGTTGATACTTTCAGGGTTATTGTCATTAATTATTTCGTTGCCTCAGTGGTAGGTTTTTTTTTGGCTTCAGGTGAAACAACTTCACTGATTTCTGCCGGTATTCCCTGGGTCGGACTCGCCATCATCATAGGGATTCTTTTCATCGTGATGTTTTATCTTATCGGACTCTCATCTCAGAAGGCAGGAATATCAGTTACCACAGTAGCTTCTAAAATGTCAGTTATCATACCGGTACTGTTTTCCATCATGTATGATCCGGCTGATGAATTAAATATATTGAAAATAGTCGGGATACTTCTTGCTCTGGTTGCCGTTTTCCTTACAATTTACCGTAAAAAGAGCATTGACCTGAATCCCGGCTATTTTTATCTTCCTGTTATTCTTTTCTTTGGGATGGGGGTTGTTGATTCACTGGTAAAATTTTCTCAATTCCGCTATATAAATGACGGGATACTGCCCGTATTCACTGCCTCATTATTCTTAATTTCAGCCCTTACCGGTGCTGTAGTCAGCATTTTTAAGCGTTTTTCAATAAAAAGTTTTTTCACCAGGGCTGTTACATTCTGGGGAATACTGCTGGGCCTTTTTAATTTCGGATCAATATTTTTTGTTATAAAAGCTCTTAATTACCGGAGTTTAAAAGGACATACACTTGACGGATCAATAGTCTTCGGGATAAATAACATTGGAATTGTGAGTCTCTCAGTAATTGCAGGAGTCATAATATTCAAAGAAAAATTAAATAATTATAATAAAGCAGGCATAGCCATTTCATTAATTTCTATAATATTGTTAAGCAGAGCATAAAAAGAATCAGGCAACTATGACGTCCATTGAACATTACAGGACTATCGCCGGGCCATCTGAGGGCCTTTTTAAAGACAGGGGCAGCAAATTTTTGTCCTTCGCCTTCCCCGTCTCTTCAGAAGAAGAAATTAAAGAATTACTGGAAGAGCTTCGTCATAAATTCCATGATGCAAGGCACCATTGTTATGCTTACCGGCTTGGCATGAGCGGGGATGTATATCGAACAAATGATGATGGAGAACCATCAAATTCAGCGGGTAAACCTATTCATGGCCAGCTGGTTTCATATGATCTCACCAATGTATTGATTGTAGTAATCCGCTATTTTGGGGGAACATTACTGGGCGTAGGAGGACTGATAAATGCTTATCGTTCAGCAGCATCCGATGCCATCGAACATGCCATAATACTCACAAAGCTGATAAAAGAGATATATATGATCCGGTTTGGATATCCTGAAATGAATGAGGTGATGAGGATAATGAAAGAAGAAAACCCGGAAGATGTAAAATATGAATTTGAAACTGAATGCAGGATTACTCTTTCGCTGCCTGTTTCTGGTAAACAAAGAATTCTTGATCGGTTAAATATAATAGAAAATGTAAAAACTGAATACCTAAGAACCATTTGAATATAATGATACAGTATCAATCATGAAAAACAGATAAATTAATGAAAAACAGAAGTCTTGTATCAATAAACGACTACTCCAGGGATGAATACCTGCGCATCCTGGAGATTGCTGCCGAATTTGAAGCAAATCCAAGGCAGAATATTTTGAACAATACCATTGTGGCGACCCTGTTCTTTGAACCTTCTACACGCACACGCCTAAGTTTTGAAAGTGCGGTAAACCGGCTGGGGGGTAAAGTAATCGGTTTTTCCGATTCTCAATCTTCAAGTGTCACCAAAGGAGAAACACTTAAGGATACAATTAAAATGGTGAGCAATTACTGCGATTTGATTGTAATGCGTCATCCACTTGAGGGGAGTGCCCGTTATGCAAGTGAAGTTGCCGGAGTGCCTGTCATAAATGCCGGTGACGGAGCCAATCAGCATCCAACACAAACCCTGCTGGATATGTATTCAATTTACAAAACGCAGGGCACACTCGAAAACCTGAATCTGTTCCTGGTAGGTGATCTGAAGTATGGTCGTACTGTACATTCTTTACTCATGGCCATGTCAAAATTTAATCCCACATTCTACTTTGTCTCTCCACCCGAATTGAAAATGCCTGCCGAGTACAAACTTTACCTCGATAATCTTGGACTTAAATACCACGAATTCAGGGATTTTACAGAAATTATTAATGAAGCAGATATCATTTATATGACCCGTGTGCAGAAAGAAAGATTCTCCGATCCCATTGAATACGAAAAAACAAAAAATGCTTTTATCCTGCGGAATCACATGCTGAAAGATACCCGTGACAACATGCGTATCCTCCATCCTCTGCCCAGGGTTAATGAGATCAATGTGGATGTGGATGATAATGAAAAAGCATACTATTTCACACAAGCACTGAATGGTGTTTATACCCGTCAGGCTATTATTGCATCAATTCTCGGACTGAAATAAAAAATACCCCCATGATGAACGACAAAAAACATTTAGAAGTGAGTGCTATTAAAAATGGTACTGTAATCGATCATATACCTACAAAAAGCCTATTTAAGGTAATTGATATTCTGGGACTTGACAAGGTTGAAACCCAGGTAACTTTTGGTACTAACCTGGAAAGTAAAAGAATGGGGTTAAAGGCCATTATCAAGATTTCAGAAGTTTACTTTCTGGATGACGATATTAACCGTATCGCCCTTGTTGCTCCCGAAGCCAAACTGAATATAATTAAAGATTATTTGGTACAGGAGAAAAAGATAGTAGAAGTTCCTGATAAAATTGTAGGTATTGCCAATTGCGTTAATCCGCAATGCATCACCAATAACGAAGCCATCACAACCAGGTTTTCTGTTATCTCCAAAAAAGAGGTGGCCTTAAAGTGTCACTATTGCGAAAAGATAACTGACCAGGAACATATGCACATTAAATAGAGTTTGTCAATAAAGTCGAGTGTCTGGATCAAAATGTTCGAGAACAAAGCCTGTCCCGTTCTAAACGGGAGCGTGCAAAAATTTTAATCCACAGTATACTTTTTCAATTAGCAATGGGCAATAAGCAATTGGCAATAAGCAATTGGCAATCGGCAATCGGCAATTGGCAATTGGCAATAAGCAATCGGCAATTAGTAATTAGTAATTAGTAATTAGCAATGGGCAATGGGCAATGGGCAATG
>DASQZP010000654.1:0-3253 GCA_035638655.1 Bacteroidales bacterium | reverse complement strand
TCTCAGAATCCATAAAAATAAATCCCTGTTTTTTGATAAAATTTAGTTCTCGCCTGCAAAAGTGGATGAATTTCATCAGGTTATCATTTGAATTACATACGCTTCGCACGAGGGACATTTCTTTAAAAAGCTTGGACCTGGAATCATGATTCTACATTTTAATTTAATGGTTGAGGAAATGAAGATAGGCCTCCTCAGTGACAGATAGTGTCATGACAGATAAAAATTTTTTTAATATTTATTGCAATTCCCAAGTTTCGGCTGACGAAGATAATACCTTTTATTATAAATTCATTTTTTTGTGTCTCGGTTGATTTTTTAGGCATCAATATGAAATCATTTATAATCAGTCTTTCACAGTCGCCAAATAATAGTGCTGATATAGTAATCTATCATGTCTCACGAGCCGCCCATCTAGTGGGTTTCGCTCCGTACTATCTCCGTATAAATCCCCTACCTAACAGAGTTAATTGAATTCGTGAAGTTTCGGGGGATAGTATGGCAACGGTTATATGCATGGAAGGAGCCCCTTTACTAATCCTATTTATGAAAAAACGGCTGTTACTAATGATGCCATTATTGTTTTTCATCAGCTCATGCCAGCGTTTTGATAGTTTACTTAACGCTTTTCCCTATTTATCTTTTTTGATTCAAACTGGGGCTTGCCGGAGGGTCGGTATTATTGACCTGACATAAGGTTGTCACTCCTTATGGGTATGATAAAGTAAATTCGAATTGACAAATAATAAAGCGATGATTACTATAGATTTTGGCGGGGACGAACAACGGAGCAATGACAATATAACAACGAAATGGCTTAATAAAGCCTATCACAGGCGAGTGCCTCGTACGAATGTAATATGCGTAAATATCCATATTCGGGAAGGAAATGTAAACTTATCGTTGCCATGTGGAATGTGTTCGGGGCCTTCTGGAAAACCGGCAAGTGAATTTAATCGTCAGGCGCAGCATATTATTGAGCAATGGAGAAAACATGGTTTGGATAAAGATCACTTCGCTTTTGGACAGCTGGAGGCATTCCTCAAAAAACTTTTTCGACGATTCGGGATGAAGCTTAAATAGAAAATTATTTTATAGTTTGCAGATAAAACATTTATGGCAACAAAAATTAATGAAGCTTTAAAAATATCAGAAGAAAAATTAGAAAGAGAAGGTATTTTTAATGGTTTTGTTGACATCGACAGTAAGTTTTATGTCGATCCTCACTTATTAGAATTTAGTACTATTCAAGAGTTTGCGGAAGGGTATAAAGCTTTTAAGAAACATTTTGAGGATATAGTAAAACTTCTCGATGCCACTAAAGACATCAATGATCGTTTTTTTCGTGAAGCAGTTAAGCGATTAATATTTAAAGAAATACCCTATTTAGGATTAGGATATGCTAAAAATGATGTAAGTGGGAGTGGAATAGGAGAAGAAATTGCTAAAAATTTGGCTAAGACCGCTATGCAAATAATTGAGGAAGGAATTAAGGATCCAACCTTTTTTGAATTAGTAGGCTTAATTGAAAAAAATATAGGTCCAGATCGTATTAGTGATATGACCACAAAGATCATACAAAAAAATATTATTGAATATAATCAGAGGAAAGCGAGAGAACTCGGACTAAAAACTAAAAATGTGAAATTTCGGCAAGATAATTATTCAGTTCCTTATAATACCTTCACAGGACGTATAATTTTTCTTTTACCTAAATCAATATTACGAAACCTCCCTATTGCTCATGACTGGAGTGAAGTGGATTTTGTGGCGGCACAAAACCAAGCATTAAGAAATAAGGTAAACAAGATTATTGGAAATACGTGGAAAGATGCTACAAAAAAATAAAAAAGAGTGATCTTAGAAGAACAATTTTAGCCAATCCCGGCTTACTTCAGGATCTTATTCGTCAATACAGGTCGAAACCTGCAGAAGAATATGATTTTAGCAATGATCCAACCGGTCAAATTGTATGGTATGAAATTGCTAAAGAATTTGCAGAAGATAATCCAATAAATTTATCGAGACAATTAAATAGTAAAGAAGATGTTTTTCAAACGGTCATCGATATATGCAATCACTTTAAGTATCTTATTGAAAACAATAGTCTTAATAAAATGTTTTATGCTAAAGATGGGAAATTGCGTCACGAACGCTTTATGCAGCTTCTTTTCTTTGGAATTGCTGATTCATACTGCGAAGCTAATAATATTGATATGAATAGAGAACCTAACGCTGGAAGGGGGCCTGTCGATTTTAAGTTTAGCAAGGGATATAATGCTAAAGTCAATGTTGAAGTAAAACACACTTCAAATACAAATTTATATAGGGGATATACTACTCAACTACCAATTTATAATAAACAGGAGAATACAAATTTAAGTATTTATTTGGTGCTGGAGACTTCAAAAACATCCAATGCCTTAGAAAGAATTTATAAACTAAATAATAAAGAAAGAAGTAAAGGAAATAGAATTCCTGAAATAATTACTGCCGATGCAACTTTAAAACCATCCGCAAGTAAATCATAAGCGAAAATTTGATTAAAACATTATCAGTGATTTATAAAAATTCAGAATATGTATTAAGTGGATTATCTATTTTTCCCTTGACCAACATTTATTAGTTTCAGTTGAATTATCGAATACTATTATTTAACAGAACATAATTTATGCACACCTTATTGGATGAATTAAAAGAAACCCTGCAGCAGGATGAACGATTGTTTATTGACGGGCAGCTTGCCAAAAACAAGATTGTAGAGCTGGCGCTGAAGCTGGATAAAGATTTACTGAAACTGCTGCTGGGGAACAACCAATTAAAAGAGCATTTCTTCCAGGATGTGGACGGCACGTACGTTTTTGATAAACAGAAATTTCAGAAGTTTATTAGCAACAAGCAGTTTTTGCCGGATAGCTATACGGCCTTCAAAAATAAAATAGGTCTGTCGGGGGATGGCGAGAATTATTTTATCAAAAGTAATGATGTTAGCCTCATTTGGCCCTATAAAGATTGCGTGCTGGAAGGTGGACAAACCAAGGAAGATTCCAAACGAAATGAAATTTTCTGGAACGAAACCCTGGCGCCGGACCAGATCGACCGGCTGCTCGACCCTAAGGCGCTGACTAATTTCAAGACCTTTGATGAGAAAGGGCAACATGAAACAGATGCGTTTTCTATAAATGATAATTACGTAATCAAGGGAAATAATCTGTTAGCCCTTCATTCATTAAAAAAAGTCTATTCTGGCAAG
>DASQZP010000653.1:0-6642 GCA_035638655.1 Bacteroidales bacterium | reverse complement strand
CGAAAAACATTCAGTTCTCAAATTTCTTTAATTATTCACTCATACAAAAACGAATAAAAATGATAACGAACAGCAAAACATCAAAATATTCCGTCCACAAATTGTTAATGATTCTTCCACTGGCAATTTTGATTACCATTGGATTCAGTTGTGCCAAAGAAGAACCCGGATCGAAGGACAATACAGAAATAAGTAATAATGAAATAATACCGATAACCAAAGATGCAACTACCAATTCTGATTCGGAATCGGGAAATAAAAATTCCGCTGACGAAGAAGTATTTTTTATTGTAGAAGACATGCCCACATTCCAGGGAAAACCTGTAGATAATTTCAGGAATTATATTGCTGATAATATAGTATATCCGGAAGTGGCTGCAAAGAACGGCATTGAAGGAAAAGTATTTGTGCAATTTAAAGTCACTTCAACTGGTAAAGTTGCAGACGCAAAGGTTGTGAGAGGAGTAGATCCCGCCCTTGATGCGGAAGCCTTGAGGGTTATAAAAAGTAGTCCTGACTGGGAACCGGGTAAGCAAAGAGGTAAAAAAGTATGTGTTATGTTCACCTTCCCTATAAAATTTGAACTGGGAAAATAATTGATCAGAGCCGGGCAGTTTTGTCCGGCTTTTAATTTAATCATTTTGTCATGAGCGCTAAATCACTTTTAATTATATTTATTTGTACTCTTTCATTTGCAGCCCGTACTGTTGCTCAGGATCAAAAATTGATTATGGAACTGGAAAATGAAGTGAATAATCAGAATTTCATTCGTGCACAAATATTGTTTGATACTTTGAAGGTAAAAGGGATAGCTGCTGACCAGGAATATTATTACAGTGGATTAATTAATGAAGGATTATACCGGTATCAGCAGGCAGCATCCGATTTTGAAAAAGCAGCAGAAATTGAACCCGAAAATATTATATATCTCCGCAAACTCGGAGAGACCTATTCAGCTTTAAATAATTACAGGTTAGCCATAAAAACCTATAAGCAGCTTCTACGCCTGGATTCGCAAAATATACCTGCAATGAATAAACTAGCAGGGTTATTACTTACGGATGGTCAGCCGGAAAATGCAATTCATTTTTACCATAATTTACTGGAAAAAGATTCATTGAATTATTATTTTCATAAACAGGCAGGTATGGCATATTCTGCTATGCAGAATCAGGATTCTGCCATAATACATTTGCAGATTGCAGCAGATCTGAACCCTGCTGATGCCCCGCTTAGTCTGGCTCTTTCAAAACTATATTTGACAAAACAAGATTACCTTTCAGGAATTCATGTACTGGATAGTTGTTTGTTGCATAATCCGGGAAAAATCTCTTTGCTTAAATTTCATGGACTTTTAAATCTTCAATTGAAAATGGCAGATAGTGCAATAGCGGATTTTTATAAAGTTTATAAACAGCATGACACTTCAGCTTTTACATGCAAATATCTTGGTATTAGTTATTACTTCACCCAGGAATATGACAGTGCATCAAAATACCTCACCCTTGCAACAAGGCTGGATTCTACCGATGTTGAAAACTGGTTTTACAATGGGATAGCAATGAGCAGGGCCTATTATAAAAAAGAAGGTACGCTGATCCTGGAAAAAACACTTGAAATGTTAAAGCCGGACAATAATACACTTGCAGATATATATGCCGAACTGGCTGATAATTATTTCTATTTTGGCGATGAAGACAAAGCCGCAGCAATGAACCAAATTGCTCTGAATTACGCACCCGGTAAGGCAATCTTAGACTATAAGCTGGGCAATTATTACTATTACAAAAAAAATTACAAAAAAGCCCTTAACTATTATGTTGCTTACCTGGATAAAACAGGATATTCTGTTTCGGATGACATAAAAGAGGAAAAATTTACAGGCTCGGTAAGTGATTTTGTATACAAGAGAATACAAAAAATCAGAGAAGAGCTTTTTTTCAAGGGAACTTTAACGGATATTGATACTACAAGCAATTAAATCTAATCCAAAATCTAACCACTATCAATAGAATCAGTTATTAATCAAATTGATAGTTATAACTTTCGTTACCCTGTCTGATCTCAATTAATGAAGATTAAACGGGAGGTTAATGTAAAAACAGCTATTTTTTACTTATTTTGTCTGTTCAAAGTAAAAAAGAATGTCTGATCAACCATTAACTCTTCATATAATTACACATACAGTGCCTTACCCTCCTGATTTTGGGGGTGCCATTGATGTATTCTATAAAATCAAAGCTTTTTATGAAGAAGGGGTAAAAATTAAATTACATTGTTTCACATACAACCGGACGCCGGCAAAGGAACTTGAAGATTACTGCGAAGAAGTACATTATTACAGCCGGCATTCAGGACTGTCCTGTTTTTTCAGAAAATCGCCATACATTGTTGTTACGCGTAAAAACACGACACTTCTGAATAATTTGCTGAAAGATAATAATCCCGTTTTTTTCGACGGGTTACATACAACTTCTTTTCTTTCGCATCCTTCTCTGAGGAACAGAGTGAAAATTGTAAGAACTCATAATATTGAGCATGATTATTACAGGTATCTTGCCCGGAGTTCGAACAATATCCTTAAAAAATTTTATTACTATACAGAGGCTGTCAAATTAAAAAGATACGAGCCTGTTTTACGCAATGCTGCCTTACTGGCCGCCATTTCGGCCAATGATGCTGATCATTTCAGACTATTTGCAGACTGCATCCTGATTCCGGCTTTTCATAAATACAAACAGGTAAAATCAAAAGAAGGGATCGGTGACTACGCACTTTATCATGCTGATCTTTCAACGGATGAAAACATACACGCTATTAAATACCTGATAAAAAATGTATTCCGTAAAACTGATTATCCGCTCATAATTGCCGGAAAAAACCCGGGTCCAGGCCTAAGGAAACTGATAAGAAGCATGTCAAATCTCACGCTGGTTGAAAATCCTGATCAAAAAAAGAATGAAGAACTTATCAGGAACGCACAAATGATCATGCTGATCACTTTTCAGCCTACAGGCTTAAAGCTTAAACTGCTCTCATCACTCTATCTCGGACGACACATCATAGCTAACAATGAAATGATAAATCAAACAGGTGTGGAAGATTTATGCCTGATATGCAACACTGCCAATGAGATACAGGAAGCCGTTTCCTCGCTGTCAGAAAAGGAATTTACCGATGAAATGATCAAAAACAGAATAAAAAAGGTTTCCTCGTTATTTGACAACAACATACATATTAAAACACTTAAAGATGCAATCATCAATCTGAATCCTCCTCAGAAATAATCCTGCAACATTCATCCATGATTTTCCGTTACTATCAAAATAAAGCATCTTCAGCAGTACCAGCACAAAATCAGTTACAACAGATTAAAAGTCAATAGCTTTCTTAACTATATTACATGAAATTTAAACACACACACATTCAATTATACCTGGCAGGGTTAGGATTAGCCATATTATTGTTGTCAGGATTCACAGTTAAATCTGAAACCATACAGAATGGTTACACGATCAATATAAACATATCCGGATTAAAGGATACTACCATTTACCTGGCCATACATACGGGAGATAAAATATATATGACGGATACTACCCGCCTGGATGAAAATGGTTCGGGATCTTTCACGGCTGATTCGCTGCTTCCCGGAGGGATTTACATGATCATGCTTCCCGAAAATTCATATTTTGACCTTCTGATAAGTAACCAGCAGCATTTTACATTGCACACTGATCTGAACAATTATGCCGAAAACCTGGAGGTTAATGGTGCAGATGAAACTGCCCTTTATGCAATATACCAGCAAATAATGATTCAGCAACAGAAAGCAGAAAAACGTTTAAGAAAACAATTGTCAGCTAACCGTTTTCACCCCGATTCAGCCAAAATAATCAGTGAGCAGTTAAAATCACTGAGGCAAAAAACAGATGAAGAGATACATTCACTTGCAGAAGCACATGCAGGAACATTTTTCGCGCATGTACTCAGACTTTCTTTCCCCACACGAATTCCGGATTTCAATATTCCCGATACTGTGCCCAATCGTGATTCTGTGATTTGGATGCGGAGCCTGGTATATAATCAAAATCATTACTTCGACCAGATTGCCTTCGATGATCCGCGGCTTATCCATGCTCCGGTGCTGTCTGATAAAATAAGCCGCTATTTCCTTTCAATTGTCAGTCAGCAGCCCGATTCCATAATTAAACAAGTAGATTACCTGATCAGTCGCGCGGCTGTTGATAAAGACATGTATCGTTTCGTATTAAGTTATCTGTTTAATTTCTTTCAAACGGCAACCGGTACAGGCTACGAGGAAACTTTTTTACATCTTACAAAAAATTATTATCTCAATGGCAAAGCACCATGGGCCGGCAATGCTTTACTTGCGGATCTGAGAAATCGTACAGAAAAAATCGACAGTACACTGCCCGGTCATCAGGCACCGGACCTGAAATATATTTCTGAAAAAGGAAAGCAAATTGCCTTATCCGATCTTAAAGGAGACAGAATACTGGTATACTTCTGGGACCCTGAATGTTCTCTATGCCGGCAAACCACGCCGGTTATCAATGAATTATATAATAAGTACAGAAAAAAAGGTTTTAATGTGTATGCTGTATATACCGGAAATGACAAGAATTCATGGCTGGAATATCTTGACCAGCATAAAAATGACTGGATTAATGTATATGATTCCGGGAATAAAATGACTTACCGGCGACTTTTCAATTTTTACAGAACACCGGAGATGATCCTGTTGGGAAATAACCGGACAATTATTGCAAAAGACCTTGAAAAACAGAATCTGATAAATTTGCTGGACAAATACTACGGCAATAAATAAACCGGGAAACAGAAATAAATTTACTGTTTCTTTCGAAGGTGAAAGGAAAAATGTTCTTTGAGATAGTTGGCAAGCAAATAAACGGATGCAAATTCTTCAGAAATGTCATCGTGGTGAACTTGCCAGTTAAATGACTCTGCATTTTGATTTACACGAATAATACCATGTGCTTGTGCAGGAGTTTCAGTGATAGTTAATCCTAACCGTTGCAGAGCCCTGGAAGTCCATAAAAGCCCCTCTCCTTCCCCCATAATTGAAAATTTTGCTCCACTCTGTTTTTTAACCACAAATGAGCCGGATGCAGAGTCGAAACGAAGCAATGAATTATCAAACAGTCGTTTTATTTGGTTGTTTAGTATCAAATCCTCCGGCGCACCTTCAACAAGTTCTCCGGGAAGCAACATCCATATCTTATCGGCCTCAGAAGTGGCGATATTCAGATCATGGGTGGAAAATACAATCGTTTTTTTCTGTTCTGCCGCAAGTTTATTCAGCAAATGAATTATTTCGTGCCTGCCCTGCAGGTCCAGAAATGCCGTTGGTTCATCAAGAATGATCAGGTCAGTATTCTGGGCCAGTGTACGGGCGATCATTACGCGTTGCCGTTCACCATCACTCAGAGAATCAATGTTTTTATCTTTCAGTAAAGCAAGGCCAGTCTGTTTAATTGAATGCTCCACTATGTTGCGGTCCTCTTCAGAAAGCCTGCCAATCCAGTTAGTATAAGGAAACCTGCCGAGAGCAACCAGGTCGTAAACACTCATATTAGGTACGGTTACATTTTCAGTTGAGACGAAGCTCACCAGTCTTGCAAAATCACGTCCCGAAAACTGGTATATTTCTCTGTCTCGAATGGTAACTGAACCGGCCAATGAAGCTTGTAACCGTGCAATTGTTCTGAGCAGTGTACTTTTTCCTGTACCATTCTTACCAATTAGTGCAATTAGTTCACCTTTCCGTGCTCCGACATTCAGCCTTTCACAAAGAATACCATTCTTTCCGGCAGAATATCCAATCGAAAGATTATGAAGTGACAATATGTTATTTATAGTATTCGTCATTGTCTATCCCAGGCTGCTGAATTTTCTGTTTTTCAGTATAATCCATATAACTACAGGAATACCCAGCAATGCAGTTACAGAATTTATTGGAATCGTAGCATCATATCCTGGCAATTGTGATACAATATCACTAAAAATAAGGATTACACTACCAATTAACATACTGGCCGGAATAAGTATCCGGTGGTCAGAAGTTTTAAAAAACAATCTCGTAAGATGTGGCACTGCAATACCAATAAAACCAATCGGGCCGCAAAATGCAGTAATGGTACCTGCCAGCAAACTGGTACTTAAAAATATAAGAATACGCGCTATTTTAATATTAAGTCCCATGCTAACCGCGTAATTTTCACCAAGCAACAGGGCATTCAGAATTTTAGAAAGGGAAAAAGCAATGATTAATCCGGCCACAATGCCCGGTACTAATACCTGCATTTGCGAATAAGTCACGTTACCAAGACTTCCCATTGTCCAGATAATAAAAATTTTCAGCATGGCCTCATTGCTGAAATACTGTAGAATACTCACCACTGCACTTGCAGCACTGCCAAACATAATACCGAGAATAAGAATAGTCATGATGTCCCTGATGCGGGCCGAGATAAGCAGAATGAGCATAAGAATTAAACCGGAACCAATCCAGGCAGCTCCCACTATTGTCCAGTTGCTCAGAAAACCAAATGAAAGTGAGGCACCGGCAATGGTAAACCCCATCACCAGAATTGCGAC
>DASQZP010000652.1:0-3234 GCA_035638655.1 Bacteroidales bacterium | reverse complement strand
CCCTGAAGTAAGGGAAAGAGCTTTTTCAGCAGCAGCTGTTTTAACTATTATCATATTAATTATCAGTCTGACAGCGAGAACTGTCTCAAAGAAATATTCTAAATCCAACCTGACATGAAGCATACAATGTATATGAAAAGTAATGAAACAATGACAGAAACAACCGAACGGACAAATATCGCGATCGATAATGCAGAAAACATTTTGCGGATTAGTAATCTGAATGTTTATGCAGGTGAAAACCATATCCTGAAAAACATAAATCTTAATATACCAAAAAATAAGATTACGATATTACTTGGGCCGTCAGGTTGTGGCAAAACAACGCTGCTGAAATGCATGAATAAACTAACGGTTTTGTATAAAGAGTTAAAAGTAAGTGGTAGTATCTTCATTGAAGAAGATGATATACTGCATACATCGACCAATCTGCCCATGCTGAGACAAAAAATGGGCTTGCTTTCACAGCGGCCTTTCCCATTGCCTGTTTCCATATATAAAAATGTATCCTATGGACTGAAGTTAAAGGGAATTAGAGATAAAAGGCTGATAAATTACAGCGTGGAAAAACATTTGCGGGAAACCGGACTTTGGAACGAAGTAAAAGACAGACTTCACGACCCTGCAACAAGCCTGTCTATAGGCCAGCAGCAAAGACTTTGCCTCGCCAGGGGACTGGCGGTAAAACCAAGAATTATTCTGGCAGATGAACCAACTTCTGCATTGGACCCAACCTCAAGTAAAATTATCGAAAACTTATTCCGTGAGTTAAAAAAACATTATACAATCATTTTAGTGACTCATGTTTTAAGACAGGCTATGCGCCTTGCCGACAATGTTGTTTTCATGTACTATGGCGAAATCATTGAACAGGGCACACCCGATAAAATATTTAAAAATCCCCGGTCAGAAAAGCTTAGAAAGTATATGCTTGATGGAAATTAAATTATATGACTATCGGGAATCATGTATAAAGTTATTATCCCTTTAATATAGGTCCTGCCAAATCTTTTAACAGCTTCCCTTCATTTCAGGGTTTATAAAATCTAAAATACTTCTTGCCTGAGAATTGATAAACTTATTGAGTAATACAAATGCATTCAGGGTACTGATGTATTAATTGAACAAATTAAAAAAGGCTGTCCGCTCAGACAGCCTTTTCAATGCATAAAGAGTTTACTTATTGTGTTATTTTCAGTGTATAAATAAAATTATCAGTCGTGTACAACGTAGTTCCGATATACCAGATATAGTTGCCATTGCTTACCATAGAGTTATTGTTCACTACTGTCCATTCGGAATAATAGGTATTTAGTAAATTTCCAGCTTTGTCGTATTGCTCAATAAACAACATGTAACCAACAAAACTGCAAGATACCCAGATGTAATTGTCATCAACAGCCAGTGAACTAATGGAAATACCCCTCTCTGGATCTGCGCCTGCACAGGGAAACTGGTAATATTCGTTATCTGTAAATGAATATCCTTCGATCATCCGATTAGCGACATCATAAGTCCATGCAGTATTGGAGTTGAACGACGTGTTGGACAGGAGATAGAAATTATCCGATGCTTTTACTTTCTCAACAATTCGCGCATCGGGTGTGAAACTATAAACGATGTCCCATTGCGCACATTGCAGTCTCCCGTTATAAAAATCCAGTCCACTCAGCAGGAATTCAGGATAATCTACCGACTCCAGAACACTTCCGTCATCGCCAATTTTATGAAGTTGCCTGAAATTATCACCCAGTCGGCCTGAAACCCATATATTGGATCCGTCCCAGGCGATTTGTTCCATATCGGTCAATGAAACTGAAATACTCGATATTACAGAATAATCAGAAGTGTCAATCATCCTGATCTGTCCGGCTTTACTATCAAGTATTACTAAGTCTTTCCCGTTAAAAGTCACATCTTTAACATAATAGCCTTCAACAGGAGCTACCTCATTTACCTGCATCGAATCGTTCACCTTATACCATACATAGTGATAATTTGAAGATTCTTCGGTAAAATAAAAATTAGTCCCGTCGGAAGCCAAACCATTTCTTGTATTCCAATCATAATAATCATTATATGCTGTTGAATGAAGGACCGAACCATCCTCATCAAGCTCATACAGGTATGCCTCAGTAAGAACCCATCGCTTGTTATCGCGCATCACGAAACCAACCTGTTTAGCACCGTTATCTGGAATTGTATAGTTACTGAACGCTTTTTTGGCCGGATCAAGAAAATAAAACTGCTCGTTGTTATTTTGTGTCCCATTATAGTTATTGCTACCAATAACAAGTCTGCCATCCTCCCATGTAATTGTTGAAGGATACTCAACCGGAGATTGAATTGTATCCAGCACTGTACCGTCTGCCCCAACTTTCAGAATCTGCCAGGAATTATCAGCTATATAAAAGTTTTCTCCGTCTGTTGTAATGCTTCTGGCATTATAGACTGAAAGTTTCACTGTATCTATGGGTGTTAACATCTTATAATTAAACAATCTTTTACCTTCCATTTTGGTAACTTCCCATTCTCCTGTTTGTATGCCATCGTAATAATCAAAAGTTCCCGAGATCAGCGTATCATTTTTCAATGTGCCGGTAAAATCAACATCTTTAGCAGAAAAAGTGAGTGTGCTACCACTTATACGCCCCTGCACAGTCTGATTTTGAAAGGCATACGAGGGAGCTGTAACGTATCCTGATATACTGTCCCCAAATTGCTGAACATACAGATAAAGATCCTTTTGTGTTTCACTGTTTGTTTTGATCTGAAAGCCACCCCAGTATCCTGAAAACAGACCTGTAGTGCCATCCTGCTGGTCAATAACCGGCAGTTGTTCCTCATTCTTTTCACAGGAGAATAAGAATAAGGATACAATAAAAATAAATACCGTTGTTTTTTTAATCATGATAATAGTAGTATTTGGTTAATAATGTTCGAAAAGACTTTTACGCAATTTCACCCTAAAAGGTTAACCAAATAATCATTTCCGACACTATCTGAACTTCTGCAGGAACACCTTGAAATTCGTTTTTGGTCCCTGAAAACTTTCAGACGCATTTCTGAAAAAATTTTGGTTACCTGAAAGTTTTTCTGTGCATTTTAAAAATCGTTTTAGTTATCTGAAAACTTTTAGATGCCTGTTGAGAAAATTTTATTGCTCCCAAAGACCTTCTGATACACTTTGGGATAATTTTATTGCTCCCGAAGACCTTCTGATACACTTTGGGA
>DASQZP010000651.1:0-2363 GCA_035638655.1 Bacteroidales bacterium | reverse complement strand
ACATTCGTGAAAGCCATGTTAAAGTAGGTGACTTTACCCTCCATGTCGTAAGCAACAACAGGATCAGGGTTTGCTTCCAGAATTATACGATATTTCTCTTCACTTTGTTTCAATGACTTTTTTTCAAGTTCTTTAACCCTTTTTTCTAATTCTTCATAGGATGGTTTTTTGCCCATTATTAAATCTCCTGATTGTATTCAAAAGATATATGAGTCCATTTAGTCTTTTTATTAATAATTTTAATTGTTTTTCTGAAACTTCAAATTTTATGAAACACCACACCGTCTATTTTATGAAGCAGAAACTATGCCAAATTAAGGATGACAAATAAATATATTTTATTTCAGATAGTTAAAGATTAAATCATGAAATTTGGGTGGGATAAAACAACGAAGTTTTGACGTCAAATTGCTCTGATGACAGAATTTTGACTCCTTTTTGGAAAATCGGAAATGAATTTGCCCCTTTTAAAAAATGACATCGCAAATAATTTTGACCTCTGATATTTACATTTTAGCAGTAACATGCAATCGAGACTCGTTACATGTTTGTTGGAGTTATCTCACAATCTGAAATAGTTCAGATTCGTGCGCTCACCATTAATGATCACAATGTTAGCTTTTTTCAGATATATCTTTGGGACACAAGATATCATATGACTAGATTTCCCCTCATAGGTGCGATCACACGTTTTGAATTAAATATTTCAAAGCATAATTTCAAAAATTTTATACTTCAATTTGTCAATCTACAAGATAGTAATCAACACATTTGCAAGTTAATTCGCTTGGCTCATCTTGACATGGCAAGAGAAATTTGGAATATTGGTCAATGTTATCTCTTTAGATCTTTTATGATTATAATGGGTTATACTATGATTTCATGGGGAAGATTCAGATATGTTAGCAGGGATTAAATCCACAATATCTTGAAACTGTGAAACTGATAGCCCTATTTTTTCAAACCGACTGACAAAGTTATCCGTATTCATATGTTCTAATTCAAGGCCAGCATGGAATTTTGACATTAGAAAATCCGCAATATAAACCATGTGTGTAAGCTCAGGATGTTGTGTACCATTTTCAGGATAATGGTGATTCAGGATTGTATCAACCAAAGATTCCGGGAAAGACCATTTTTCTGCAAGTTGGCTTCCCACTTCCGTATGATTGAACCCCAAATGCTTTTTTTCTAATTCCAAAAAATCAACTTCATTTTCCAGTTCTTTGTAAAAAAGTGGTAATGCTGAACTAATGTATTGATCTAAAACAACCTTTCCTATGTCATGAAGAAGACCTGCTGTATATGCAAGTGAAGGAGATATTCTTTGAGTCAGTCTTGCTAATTTCTCAGTAATGATTGCGGTACCGACGGCATGATGATAAATCCCACCCATGCACAGTGAATATCCCTGGCTATGGTGTTGAAGAAGATCCTTTATATATGATGAAATCACTGATTTCGCAAAAAGCTCCTGGCCCAGAAAAACCAATGCGTGATCGATTGAGTCAATCTTTTTTACTTTTGCATACAGTACTGAATTGCAAACTTTCAATGTTCTTGCACAAATCACTTGGTCATTCCGAATATCGTTCGCAATATCCTTAAAATCATATGCATCCTCGCCAATCATTCTTAAGACTTTCATCACCACTTGAGGGATAGGCTGTATGCGTTCCATGACTCGCCCAATATCTTTTGGATCAGGTCTATTTAACTTGCTGTCTTTTGGAGATTTATCATATACTGAAAGCTCGATTGTACATTCCCAGTTTCTCATATCTAAACTGAACTTGCTTGGAAGGAAACCACCGGTCTCAGAATTTTCAATTTCAATCCCTTCATCAGCAAGAATTTTTTTGACTATTTCCAGCGTTTGTCCCCCTATATCGAAGCGTAAATCCTGTTCAGTAATTGGGCAAACAAGAGCTCCACCGGCAATGATTGCCTTCAATTTTCTTTTTTCGGCACCATGATTGTAAAGTGCTTCTAAAAAAATCGGAAGTGCAGTTAATGCGTATTTTTCGGGTTCGTAGGTGTTTTCCGGTATAACGGGTTTTGGGAGTAATAAGTGAATTAATCCTCCAGCATTCGCATCAGAGTCATACATTGCAACTCCAACGCATGTTCCGAGGAATGCCTGTAATACGATTGATTTTTTTTCTCCCACGTAATAGCTTCCCGAAGCAATCACGCGCTTTTCAACATTAAACATACATCCTCGTTGCTTAAAAACTATTTCTTTCAGAGAATTAAAGTCGTTATTGGCAATGATAAATAGAAATTCGTAATCAATGTTAGCCGCACGTTTTTCTGGGCTGATATACTCTGATCTCTATCAATAATTAGCAGAAGACTACGGG
>DASQZP010000650.1:0-15954 GCA_035638655.1 Bacteroidales bacterium | reverse complement strand
AGCTCCTCTGTCACCTTGTCTCTATGTCACCTTGTTACTTTCCTTGTTACTCCACTCCCACAATGCCTCTTTACAACTCCAAACTTACTCTACTCACAACTCAAACTCAAACTCTCCTCCCGTCCGCCGCATAACAAACATAAGTTTTCAAAATTGACATCCAGGATGCGGCGGTGAGAGGGGTGTGCCACAATACCCGGGGCCTCACCCCGGGCTACTAATATGTCACCCCTACGGGGCTTTTTACGGTAGAACCTGTCTGATTTCCTGATAAAAACTGTATCATCTCTGTGCCTGTTGCACCAACATCAGTCTCGGAGATTATCCGGAAATGCCGGTGAGTACAACTCTCTTCATGGTGGATAAAAATATTTTGTATATTTACCATTTGCATGTAGATATTCTTTTATAGGCATTCAAAACCGGATTAGCAGTTCCATTTATAATTAATTACCATCATCCGGATATAAAAAACGGGGCTATATTTGACATGTTATAACGATTATTCACTACTAAAACAGACTACTTATGCAATTTGGATTTTTCGACGACACGAAGCGGGAATATGTGATCACCGATCCCAGGACTCCTTTCCCCTGGATCAACTACCTGGGGAATGAAGATTTTTTCTCTCTTATCTCCAATACTGCCGGAGGCTATAGTTTTTATAAAGATGCCAGACTTCGTCGCATCACCCGTTACCGTTACAACAACGTGCCAATAGATGACAATGGCCGATATTTTTATATAAAAGATAACGAAACAGTATGGTCCCCGGGATGGAAACCCGTGAAAACGCCGCTGGATCATTATGAATGCAGGCACGGACTCGGTTATACCAGGGTAACCGGAGAAAAAAACGGGCTGGAAGCCAGTATCCTTTTTATGGTACCCCTGCATCATACAGCAGAAATACAAAAACTTACACTCACCAATAAATCAGGGAAGGGAAAAAACTTTACTCTTTACTCCTACATGGAATGGAATCTGTGGAACGCCATGGACGATATGACCAATTTCCAGCGGAATCTCAGCACAGGTGAAGTTGAGGTTGATGGTTCAGTTATTTATCACAAAACCGAATACCGTGAACGCAGGAATCATTTTGCTTTTTATGCTGTAAATGAACCTGTCAGGGGATTTGACACTGATCGGGAAGCATTTGTAGGATTATATAACAGTTATCAGTTGCCTGAGGTTGTTGAAAATAACAGGAGTCACAATACAGTTGCACACGGATGGTCTCCCATTGCATCCCATCAGCTGGAAATCAGCCTTGAACCGGGAGAAACCAAAGAGCTGGTTTTCCTGTTAGGCTACGTGGAAAACGAGGAGGATAAGAAATTTACTGCCCCGGGAGTCATCAATAAGGAGAATGCACAAAAGCTTATTAGTCATTTTTCTGATCCGGAAGCCGTTGATCATTCGTTCAATGAACTGAAAACCTTCTGGGACAACCTGCTGGCTGCCTACCAGCTTGATCATCCGGACGAAAAATTGAAACGGATGGTGAATATATGGAACCAGTATCAGTGCATGGTCACGTTCAACATGTCCCGCAGTGCCTCCTATTTTGAATCAGGTATTGGACGGGGAATGGGCTTCCGCGACAGCAACCAGGACCTCATTGGGTTTGTACACCAAATACCTGAGAGAGCTAAAGAAAGGATACTGGATATTGCTGCCACCCAGTTTGAAGATGGTGGCGCTTATCATCAGTACCAGCCACTGACCAAACAAGGCAACATGGATGTTGGTGGTAATTTCAATGACGACCCCTTATGGCTGATCCTGTCAACAGTCACCTACATCAAAGAAACAGGCGACTGGTCGATACTGGAAGAGAAAGTTCCCTTTGACCATGATCCTGCCAAAGCAAAACCATTTTTCGAACACCTGAAAGCCTCCTTTTATCATGTGGTAAACAACCTGGGCAAACACGGATTACCATTAATAGGACGTGCTGACTGGAACGATTGCCTGAATCTGAACTGTTTCTCGACCAATCCGGATGAGTCATTTCAGACCACAGAGAACATAGATGGTGGGAAAGCCGAATCAGTATTCATTGCCGCGATGTTCATCCTTTATGGTACCGATTATGCGGAACTCTGTGATCAGCTTGGTAAAAAGGAGGAAGCGGAACAAGCCAGGGAACATATTGATAAAATGCGTAAAAGCATGCACGAACATGGATGGGATGGAGAATGGTTCCTAAGGGCCTATGATCACTACGGCAAGAAAATTGGCAGCAAGGAAAACAAAGAAGGACAGATATTCATAGAACCCCAGGGCTTTGCTATTATGGCCGGTGTAGGTGTTGAAGACGGCAGGGCACAAAAGGCACTTGACTCAGTTAAAGAAAGGCTCGACTGCAAATATGGTATCGTATTGAATAATCCACCATTCACCGGTTATCAGGTCCATATGGGTGAAATTACTACCTATCCGGAAGGTTATAAGGAAAATGCCGGTATATTCTGCCATAACAATCCCTGGATTATGATCGCGGAAACAATGCTTAATAATGGCGATCAGGCTTTTGAATATTACAAAAAGATTGCACCTGCTTACCTGGAAGAAATCAGTGGTTTGCATCGCACCGAACCCTATGTTTATGCACAGATGATTGCAGGAAAAGATGCCTTTAAACCCGGTGAAGCTAAAAATTCCTGGCTGACAGGGACTGCAGCATGGAATTTCTTTGCCATCTCGAGACATATTCTTGGCATTTTCCCTGAATACAATGGATTACGCATCGATCCCTGCATACCCAAAACATGGGATGGCTATTCTATTCAACGAAAATTCAGAGGAGCCACCTATCAGATAAGCATTAAAAATCCGGACCATGTTTCCCGTGGTATAAAATCAGTTACCATGAACGGAAAACCCATCGACAGTAATGTATTGCCAGTGCAACCAGCCGGTGAAACGGTGAAGGTGGAGGTGACGATGGGAAAATGAGGGGAAAGAGATGAGTTGGGAGTTGGGAGTCGGGAGTTGGGAAGACGGAAGACCGAAGGAAAGAAGATTACGGCATAGCAGGTAAATAGCGAGGGGGCGATGGGGCGATGGAGTGAAGGGGCGATGGAGCGATGGGGAGAAGAAAGCGAGGAGTTGAGGAGTTGAGAGGAAAGTCGGAAGTTTAAGACTGTCGGTAAAGGAGATTAACTGATGATTAAACCATTCCATAATTGATCCAGAAAATCCTGCCATGGGAATATTTCAATAGCTCCGTCTTTTCGGTAATATTTGTCATTACTCACCACAATTAATCTTTTTACTTTATATTCTTCAGCAAAAGCTCTTAATCCTTTATAATGTCTTTGTGATGCCTGTTCAGTTGATTTTACCTCTACTGCTATCTCGGGGTTTCCCAGAATAAAATCCACTTCATACTGCGAAGCTGTGCGCCAGTATGAAAGTTGATAATCTAAACCTGAATAATGTTTGTGCGCAATGAGTTCATTAAAAATAAGATGTTCAAAGGCATGGCCAAATGATTCACTTCCAAACTTTATTTCTCCCCTCTTCATTAAATTATTCGCGATGCCAATATCAAATAAATAGAATTTTGGGGAAAGGATCACCCTGCGTTTTGGTTTTTTTTGAAAAGAAGGAAGGGATCTGCCAACCAATGTATCTTCCAGTATCTGAAAATATTCTTTGATGGTTGGTGCACTTACGCCACAATCAGTAGCTATGTTCACGTAATTAACAATTTCGCCGTTGGAGAAAGAAGAAACATCGAGAAATTTGGAAAAGGAAGGAATATTTCTGATCCTGGCTTCCCGGGCAATTTCATCTTTAAGGAAACTGCCAATATAAGCGTTTATAAGTCGTTGAGGATTGTTGGAAAGATAATGACGAGGCAACAAACCATAATTCAGCGCGTGCAACAGATCAAAATCAGCAATTTCGCTGTATGTAAGTGGATAAAGCTCATATCTGAGTGCCCTTCCTCCAAGCAGATTCCCGTCTGATTTTAATATTTTCCGGGGAGAGGAGCCGCTCAGAATAAACCGGATATTTTTATTTACAATCAGCCAGTGTACTTCATTCAATAACTGGGGTATTCGCTGAATCTCATCGATTATGACCGGCATCTGTTTATTCGATCCTTCGATTATTTGTCTCATTAACCCGGGATTACCAATAAACCGGTTATATTCCTCAGATAATAACAGATCGAAATATAAAGAATCGGGATACAGATATTTTAAGAGTGTACTTTTTCCTGTTTGCCTGGGCCCCCATAAAAAAGCACTTTCCTGATCAATTCCATGGAAAGTTTGTTTTCTTTTAAACATGATAATCCAAAGTTACACTTTAATTTATCATGATAATATAAAACAAGCAATAATTTTTTCAATATAAAATGTTAAGTTAAATTAGTCGGAAGTCCGGAGACCGAAGACGGAAGGAAAGAAGACTACGGCATGCCCGGTTTGAGGTTAAAGTATGAGGTTTGAAGTATGAAGTATTCAAAAAAGATACTGCCATGCCCGGTAGTTTGGGGGAAAAGAGAGAGGTGAGTTGGGAGAGGTGAGTTGGGAGTTCTCATCTCTCATCTCTCATCTCTCATCTCTTTTTAATTAAAAATCCCGTGTCGTAAAAAACAGACACGGGATTACCCTTTGTAAACGAATTGTTTGGTTTTTATACCAAAACAGTAAAAAATCTTTTAAGCCTGAAGTAATCAGGTTCAGCCATGCTGACTTATAATTTTTTCTGACCCTGATCTTTTTTCAACAGGATTGAATTGATCCGGTCGATAAACATTTGTTTGGTCTCCTCTTTGGTACGGGCAATACCCGATGCCATGGTTGGTTTTCCTTCTACCGGGCAGAACAGAAAGGTTGGAATACTCTGAATACCAAACACAGACGCCAGTTCCCGCTGATCATCGGTATCAACCTTATAAAAATCAACTTTACCGGCATATTCTTTAGACAATTCTTCCAGGATTGGAGAAGTCATCTTACAGGGTCCGCACCAGTCGGCATAAAAATCAACGATGCAGGGTTTGTCACCTTTGAAGTTCCACTCTTTGGGATTGGCTTCATAATCCATAATTTTTGCCAGAAAGTCAGCTTTGGTTATCTTTTCAGTTCCGCCTTTTTCAACGTTATTATTATCGTCACCAGCAGGTTTAACCGCAGCTGATTTTGCAGCTGTTTTACCGGTCTTCTCCTGTCCTTCGGTATTGGCACACGACTGAAAAGCAAATGCGCCGACAAAAAATAAAATTAATGCACTTCTTATCATAATTATTAGTATTAATTGATTAAACAAATTTAGTTGGTCAGGTTTTTCTCGATGACTTTTTCAAGCTCTGAGGCCTGGCGGACGCCAAGTCCTTTCCAACGTACATCACCTGATTTAAAAAGAAAAAGAGCCGGAATACTGTGTATGCCATATTTACTGGCAACGACAGGATTCTTATCGACATTAACCTGTATAATCTTCACCTTATCTCCCATATTGTCCTTTACCTGCCTGAGTACCGGGGGTACAGCACGGCATGGTGCACACCAGTCGGCATAAAAATCGACCAGTACGGGAGTCTCGCTGTTTATTATGCTGTTAAAATTATTCATTACTTACTATCTTAAGTATCTAAATATAAAACCTTATGCTGATTAAACCATCAATTAGCATGCCAGCATGTAAATATATAGATTTATAGATATAATAAACGTAAAATTAGTCAGTATGTTATAAACAAACTACACAAACCTGTCATTTTAACATTTTTTTAGGAGAGGAATAAAAGGATCGGTTTTGCTAAAGTATTCTTCAAATAAATTACAAATGTACAAAAAAGCCTTCCTGACGAAAAGCAGGAAGGCTTTTAAGGTACCCGGAGCGGGAATTGAACCCGCACGGCCGCAATGGCCACAGGATTTTAAGTCCTGCGTGTCTACCAATTCCACCATCCGGGCTGATAAGACACTTTATTACAAATAAAAAATCCCGATCGAAACCGGGATAGTTATAGAGCGGGAAACGGGACTCGGACCCGCGACCCCAACCTTGGCAAGGTTGTGCTCTACCAACTGAGCTATTCCCGCTTGTAAAAACTTTCGCTTTATTAAGAACGCTTACCGTACAATCACTTTATCGGTAAATCGTGGTGCAAATTTATTTAAAATTTTGAATCTACAAAAAATTTTTTTGCTCTTATCTCTGTCTTTTACAAGATATATATTTTTCAGTATTGATATACAGTCATTTTTTGATGCTGAATAAGTAATAAAAATAATTAGAATTTGTCAATAATCTCAAGTGTCGGAATCAAAATGTTCGAATAACGCAGTTATCGGACATTATGGACTGACACTACTTAAGACCCGTTATTCTTTTAATATCGTTAAGTTTGTTCAATGCTTCCATGGGTGTCAGGTTATTGATATCTAGGTGAAGGATTTCATCGCGGATCTGTTTCAGTACGGGATCGTCCAGCTGAAAGATACTCATCTGGTATCCTTCTCTTTTTCCGGCCAGGTCAGAGACAGGTTTGGAGAGACTTTTATGGTCATGTGATTTCTCCAGTTCAGCCAGAATATCATCGGCTCTGTTCACCACGCTTTTAGGCATGCCGGCCATCCGGGCCACATGGATACCAAAACTGTGTTCACTGCCTCCCCTTTTCAATTTTCTGAGAAAGATCACTCTATTGTCGAGCTCCCTGATGGACACATTGAAATTTTTCACCCTGTCAAAAGAGGCTTCCATCTCGTTAAGCTCATGGTAATGAGTAGCAAAAAGCGTTTTGGCCCTTCCATGACCATTTTCATGAATATACTCTACCATAGCCCACGCGATGGAGATGCCGTCGTACGTACTGGTACCCCTTCCGATCTCATCCAGTAGCACGAGGCTGCGTTCCGAAAGATTATTCAGGATACTGGCCGCTTCTGTCATTTCTACCATAAATGTAGATTCTCCTAAGGAGATATTATCTGAAGCCCCGACACGGGTGAAAATTTTATCAACAAAACCAATTGAAGCAGCTTTTGCCGGCACAAAACTTCCAATTTGAGCCATGAGTACAATCAGTGCTGTTTGACGCAGCAAGGCACTTTTACCGGACATATTCGGGCCGGTAATAATCATAATCTGCTGTTTATTATTGTCCAGGTACACATCATTGGCCACATACTCCTCATCTACCGGCAATTGTTGTTCGATCACGGGATGCCTTCCCTGCTTAATATCGATAACATAGGTATCATTTAGTTCCGGCCTGAAGTAATGATTGAGCCGGGCTGTAACAGCAAATGACCAGAGACAATCCAGCCGGGCCAGCAAAGAAGCATTCAGCTGAATAGCCGGAATATAATCAAGCACACTGGTTACAAGCTCCGAGAATAATCTGCTTTCCAGTTCCAGGATCTTCTCTTCAGCTCCCAGGATTTTAGCCTCATATTCTTTCAGTTCTTCTGTGATATATCGCTCTGCATTCACCAGTGTCTGTTTTCTTATCCATTCCGAAGGCACTTTACTTTTATGACTGTTGCGTACCTCAATATAATAACCGAATACATTATTAAAAGCTACTTTAAGTGATGGGATTCCGGTATTTTTAATTTCTCTTTCCTGCATTTTCAAAAGGAAATCTTTGCCGGAATGCAGCATTTCGCGCAGTTCATCAAGTTCCTCAGAAACACCAGTAGCAATAACATTACCTTTATTAATGGCAGTGGGCGGATCAGGCTGGATCATTTGCCCCAGACGGTCACGGATGGTCTGACAATTATTGAGCTGTTCCCCAATTCGTTTCAGCGAAGCAACAGGTGAAGATTCACAAGCTTCTTTAATTGGTCCGATGGCACTGAGAGCCGTTTTCAACTGTACAAGTTCACGGGGATTGATGCGGGACACCGCCACTTTTGAAACAATCCTTTCCAGGTCGCCAACCAGTTTTAACTGTTCTTCAACCAACGAAGAGGAATCGTCATTATCCATGAAATATTGTACAATATCATACCGGTCGTTTATCTGTTGAATATTCTTCAGCGGGAGTGCAATCCATCTTTTCAGCAACCTGCTTCCCATGGGTGAGACAGTCTGATCAAGCACATCGGCCAGCGTACGAGCCCCTTCATTAAGGGACCCGAAGAGTTCCAGGTTGCGTATGGTGAATTTATCCAACCATACGTAATGATCTTCCTCAATTCGTGAGAGTGTGGAAATATGCCCGGTCTGATGGTGTTGCGTGATCTCCAGGTATTGCAATATTGCACCGGCAGCCGTAATACCCAGCTCAAGATTATGCACTCCAAAGCCTTTCAACGTTTGGGTCTGAAAATGTGAAAGCAGCTTTTCCCGTGATGTATCAGTGCTGAACGCCCAGTCATCCAGTTTATAGGTATAGAATTTAACGCCGAAATGTTCAAAAAACTGTTGCTGTTTGCTTTTTTCAAAAAGTACTTCCTTAGGCTGAAAACTGTTGAGTAACTTGTCTACATATTCAAAATTTCCTTCTGCAGTAAGAAATTCTCCGGTAGAAATGTCAAGAAAAGCGACACCAGCCAGTTGTTTTTCAAGATGCACACATGCAAGAAAATTATTTTCCTTATGCTCCAGCACATTGTCATTCAAAGAAACACCGGGTGTTACCAGCTCAGTAATACCCCTTTTGACAATTTTCTTTGTCATTTTGGGATCTTCAAGCTGTTCACAGATAGCCACCCGTTGTCCGGCTCTTACAAGTTTGGGTAAGTATGTGTCCAGTGCATGATAAGGGAATCCGGCAAGCTCTATATAAGAGGCCGATCCATTGGCTCTTCTGGTAAGCGTAATCCCCAGTATGTCAGAAGCTTTTATAGCATCTTCCCCGAATGTTTCATAAAAATCCCCTACCCTGAACAACATGATCGCATCAGGATGCTTAGCCTTCATCTTGTTGTATTGCTTCATCAAAGGCGTCTCAGCATATTTCTCGGTACTGCCCAAATAAGTATAATTTTAATGATGTAAAATTTTAACCTGAAATTTTAACAAATTTAAGGGAATCCTTTAGATAATAAAACCCAAATACTGATAAATAAACTGCACGCAATCGCACAGAAACTGTCTTAAAATTAAACACCTCCTGACAGAAGCCAAATGCATTCCGTGTATTTATAACTCTCTTTGTGTGTTCTTTATGATTTTTGGCACAATTACTGTTAATCTGATAACGCAGTTCTTTCATAAGAACAGGTTTTTTAATAAATAGATAACAACAAAAAACCCCGGCTTTCGCAGAGCCGGGGTAATTGGGGTAAATTCTACATCTTCTAAGGAGTTTCAAAATGAGCAGAATGATGAAGAATTATTGTGTCCAAATATAATAAATTTCGGGAATATATTCAAGGTTTATAAATAGTTTGACAATCGTAAATAAAACTCACCTGAATCTCCCATTATCACAATAATTTTCCTATTCGATTCCTGAAAGACGAACCAGAAGTCTGAAGATGCAGAAAAAACAGGTACGGATAATCCAAACCATTCTTATCCGTACCTGCTTTTCCCAATTTATTTTATGTAGAAATAACTGAAAGGGAGCAGCCCGGAGACAGGCTGATCTCATTTTTAATTACTAACGCTAAAATAAATTTTATGAAAAAAATCAGACTTTTAGCCTTGTTTCTGGCACTATTCAGTGTCCCTTTTTTAAAGGCACAAAACAGGCAAATCACAGGAACAGTATCTTCTGCAGAAGATGGCAGTACTTTTCCTGGAGTTACCGTAAGTGTAAAAGGAACAACCACAGGCACAATCACAGATCTGGAAGGAAATTACAAAATCAGTGTGCGTTCGGATGCCGGCGCACTGGTGTTTTCCTATGTAGGTATGCAAACACAGGAGGTCGAGATCGGGAACCAGACGAAAATAGACGTTTCTCTGAAACCCGACCTTGTAGGCCTTGATGAAGTTGTAGTAACTGCAATCGGTATTAGTCGCCAGAAAAAAACTCTGGGTTATTCAGTGTCAGAGGTTGAGAGTGATGAAATTACCAAAGCAAGGGAAACAAACTTTCTCAACTCACTCTCCGGCAAAGTCTCAGGTCTTCGTGTTTCTCAGCAATCAGGTACTGTAGGAGGATCATCAAAGATTATGATCCGGGGGGCAAACTCTCTGGGCGGAGACAACCAACCTCTGTTTGTTGTTGACGGGGTACCTATCAGTAATAATTTTTATGATCCCGATGTAACTGAGGGCGGTGTTGATAACGGGAACCGGGCTGGTGATATTAACCCTGATGACATCCAGTCGATCAGTGTGCTGAAGGGAGCCTCTGCTGCCGCACTGTACGGTGCAAGAGCAAAAAACGGAGCCCTCATTATTACTACCAAAAGGGGTAACAAAAGAAGTGAAGGTGTAAAAGTGGAACTGAATGCTTCCTATCGTTTTGATAATCCTTTAAAATTGCCCGACTTCCAGAATGGATATGCCCAGGGAAGTTATGGCAAGTACGATATTAAAAACCTGAATGGCTGGGGACCAAAAATAAGTGAGGTACAGGATCAGCAATTTGAAGATTTCAAAGGGGACATGGTTACCCTTCAGGCTTATCCGGATAATGTAAAAAACTTTTTCCAGACAGGAGTTACCGCTATTAATTCCGCATCAGTCTCCGGGGGAAATGCATCGAATGACTATCGGCTCGGGTATACCAACAGCAATCTGCAGGGCATTATCCCCGGATCTGAATACATAAAGAATAATGTTTCACTGAATGCAGGCCGTGAATTTAACGATAAACTATCTGCAAGAGCATCCGTACTTTATATCAACTCAAATTCAACCGGCCGCCCGGCTCAGGGAAGCAATGACCCCAACATCCTGGTAGATAAGATCTTTGGCATGCCGCGGACAGTCAGTAATGCGGATCTGAAAAACAACTGGATTGATGAAAACGGTAAACAAATATCCATGGATGGCGACAAAACAGTAAACAACCCCTACTGGATCATCAATAAAAATAAATATACAACCAATCTGGAAAGAGTAATCAGCTCAACAAGCCTGGTATACAGCCCCCTTCCATGGCTGAAAATCACCGAACGGGCAGGACTCGACTTCTTTAACGAAGACCGGCGCAAACTATACACAAAGGGAACACTGGGAGAACTAAACGGTAAGTTCGTTACCTGGAACCTCTACAACAGAATATTGAATAACGATCTTATAGCATCCATCAATACAAAGATCACAAAGGATCTGAAACTTGACCTGCTGGTCGGACATAACCTTTACCAAACCGAATGGAGCCGGCAAACAGTAACTGCTACCGATTTAACCATACCGGAACTGTATACCTATTCGAATGCAAAATCAGCCAAACCAGAGAATTTTTATTCCATAAAAAGGCTGACAGGTCTTTACGGAGACCTGACTTTAAACTACAAAGAATATTTGTTTGTAAGTCTGACAGGACGAAATGACTGGAGTTCAACCCTTCCGGTTGCCAACCATTCCTATTTCTATCCATCAGTAAGTACCAGCTTTATCTTCACTGAACTGATACCGAAAAACAACTTACTGAATTATGGTAAATTGCGTGTAAACTGGGCCAATGTGGGTAGTGATGAAGAACCCTATCAACTGGATTTTCAATACAGGGCAGCAACCGAATACTATGTACAGTACTCACTTAACGGTGATTTTCCCCATGGCAATATAGTAGGGGTTACAGGGCCCAGGATTTATCCGCTTCAGAACCTGAAACCTCAAAACCAGAATTCTTTTGAAGCAGGAGCAGATCTTCGTTTCCTTGCCGGAAGAATAGGATTTGATTTTACGTACTATCATATAAAAACAACTCAGCAGATCGTTGAAATTGCTGTACCGCTCTCCACCGGATACTTCAATAAAAACCTCAACGTAGGAGAAGTCAGTAACAAAGGATTTGAATTTGATCTCAGTGTCAAACTTTTCCACAACCCCAATGGATTTAACTGGGAAACCATGGTCAATTTCAACACCAACAAACAGATTGTCAACAAACTGGCACCTGGACTCGATACCTACATGCTAACCAGCGGCTGGAGTGGATTGCAGATTAAAGCCCAGGAAGGAGATGCCTTCGGCCTTTATGGCAGTGGGTGGAAACGCAACGAAAACGGCGAGTTCGTAATCAATGTCAATACAGGTCTTCGTGAAATTACCCCCGATCAGCGTTTTGGTAATATTTTCCCTGACTGGACAATGGGTGTTAATAACATGCTTTCCTATAAAGGACTTCAACTTAGCTTCCTGATTGATATCCGACAGGGAGGTGTTTTCTATTCCGGTACAGTATCTGACTTGCGTACCCTGGGTTTAACAGCCGAAACGCTTGAAAACCGCGGACAGGTATTTATTGACAAGGGCGTAAATGAACTGTCCGATGGTTCTTATGTCCCCAACACAACACCTGTTCAAAGCATGCAAAATTTCTGGGGCAACTACGCTTCTACTTCAAATACCGAAGGAAATGTATTTGATGCTTCCTATGTTAAACTACGTGAAGTGAAATTTGCTTATAGCCTCCCTTCCAAATGGCTTGGAAATACCTTCTTCAATTCAGTTGCACTCGGGGTGGAAGGCAGAAACATCTGGATCATCAATGATCATGTGCCACATGTTGATCCTGAAATGAACTTCTTTGGGCCGAATGAAGTAGGTGAAGGAGTAGAATTCAGTTCAATTCCTTCCACGAGAAGTTTTGGATTTAACGTAAATCTTACTTTTTAATTAACAAAACACGAATATTATGAAAAAAATACTCATCATATTAACAGGATTTTTGCTGTTAACCTCATGTGAAAAGTGGCTGGACGTAAATAATAATCCTAATTCAGCCACGGAAGTCAAGCCTGATAATCTGTTCGGATATGCTGTAGTAGCCTGGTCCGGAAATCGTTGTGGTGGTGACAGTTATTTACCAATCGGCTTTAGCGCACAAACACTGGCAACAGGAGGAAGTTACGGCTGGGGTTATGCTGAAGACCGCTATGATCTTAGTACTTTCTCTTTAGGAAACACCTGGAAACTATATTATTCAACTGCAGCAAACAACCTTCGTCTGGCAATTAAAATCGCAGAAGAAACGGTTCCTGTAAACAATAACATCATTGCCCAATGTAATATTATTGATGCCTTTCTGGCTTACGAAAGCACTATGATCTATGGGGATGAACCTTTTAGTGAAGCCTGGGATGAGAAAATTAATGCTCCTGCCTTTGATCCGCAGAAAAAAGTACTGGAAGGTGCGCTGGGACTCATTGATGAAGCCCTGGGTCAGATAAACCAGGATGATCCGGTTCGCATCACTGATTCCGATCCATTTTACAACGGAGATATGAGCAAATGGATCAAGGTAGCCCGGTCGTTAAAATTCCGTATCCTCATGACCATGGTAGACAAAATGCCCGAAAAAGCATCAGATATCAAAAAACTGGTCGAAGAAGGCAACATGATTTCTTCTGTAGATGATAATTTCCTGTTTCCATGGCTGAATGAACCCAACAAAGGAAACCCGAAATTCAAATTGTTTGATAAATATACTTCAGGACAAAACCTGTGGATCTTTGCCAATAAAAACGTTTTCGATTATATGAGTCCGGTGAACGATCCCCGTATTCCCAGATATTTTGATCCGGGTCCTGAGGCTGCTCCGGACGAGTACAAAGCAGTAGAAACAGCAACCGAAGCTGATGGAACATTTTCATTGATCAGTGACTACCTGAACAGACAGGATGCTCCTGATGTAATTTTCAGTTACCAGGAACAATTATTCTTTGAGGCTGAAGTGTATGCACGGGGTATTGGCGTAAGCAAAGACATGGCAAAAGCCAGTGAACTGTACAAACAGGCAGTAGAAGAAGCATGCCTGTTTTATGAAGTTGGTCCGGCTGATGCCGAGGCTTTTGCTGCCTCTCTTGATGACCTTACCACCCTATCTGATCAGGAAGCAATAGATGCTATCCACCTGCAACAATGGGTTGACTTGATGGACCGTCCTCTTGAGGCATGGATTCAATGGAGAAGATCGGGCGAAGCAGGTAAGGAGGTTCCAACCCTCAAATTACCAGATGGTGCGCCAGCCGGTGGACTTATTCGCAGATGGGTTTATCCGGCCGATGAATTAACGGCTAATCCCAAGGCTCCGGATAATCTTCCAAAAATATATGAAAAAATGTGGTTCGATCTGTAAATCAATACAAACCTGTCCGGAGAAAATCCGGACAGGAAATTTATTCAGATTGTTTCGCGGTGCTGCCACAAAAATCTTTTACAACTAAAATTATAAACAGATGAAAAAAATAGTAATATTATTCTCTATAATACTCGTATTATATTCCTGTGAATATTACGATGGTGATTCTTATGATTTCTCCGATACATATCCGGCTTATGTTGAGCTTTCGGATACTTCATTACAAAATGTGCCTGAAGGGGGATCGGTTAAGGTAACTTTTCCCATGAGGGAGGTTGTTTACCAACCCTTTGATGTTACCTGGGAAATTACGGGTGATTTCACCGCAACAGGTACAATAAATGTTCCTAAAGGAGCCTCTAATTATACAGCTTCAGTACCGGTTCCTGAAGGAATTGTCAGTGATGGTTCACTTGATGCGCGATTCAAATTAACAGGAACTTCCGAAGGAATTGCCCTGGGAAGGATTGATGGTACTAATCTGGCTTTTGCTATTGTCATTAACAGGTTTGTGGCCTATAATGCTGCGGACTATACCGGAGACTTTATCTGTAATGAACCTGGTTATGGCGACTATCCTGTAAATCTTTCTGCTGATCCTGATGATAACCATAAGATCAGGAGCGATAATTTCTGGGATGCCGGTGCCTCCATTTATTATGAATTCAGCGGAGATTTTGATCAGACCATTACAATGCCGAAACAGGAATTCACTTCTGGTGAGCTATATACAGTTTCCGGAAATGGTAAATATGATGGCATAACAAAGGCCTTTTTTGTTGATTATGTTGTTACCGATGCAAACGGACAGGTGGTTGATGAAAACACCCATACTTTTACCAGACAAAACTAAGGTTTAGCTAGTGTCGGTCCATAATGTCCTCAGAAAAGAAAATTTCCCGGAAAGGTTTTTTCTTTCCGGGAAATCTTAGTTGGTTACCTTCTAACTTATTTCAGGGGTTTATAAAACATTTTAGTCCGCCAGTAATTTGAAAGCAGACTTTTGAAGTTCACTGCTGTTTGTGCCAACAAATACTTCAAACATTCCAGGTTCAATTGTTCTGTGTAGGTTGGCATCCAGAAAGCTAAGTTGTTCCGGGTGGATAACAAAGGCCACCTCCTTTTTTTCTCCGGGTTGCAACATGATTTTTTTGAACCCTTTTAATTCTTTTACCGGACGGGTAACACTGGCTACCACATCATGAGTATACAACTGCACTACTTCTTCTCCTGCATATTTACCTGTATTGGTAACAGTGACACTAACCTGCAGGCTGTCGGCCATGCTGATACTGTCCTTATCCAGCCTGATTGGTGAATAGCTGAAGGACGTGTAGCTCAGTCCATACCCAAAAGGATATAACGGGTCGTTGGAAACATCCAGGTACTTGCTGGTATATTTGTTATCCGCTTCAAACGGACGACCGGTGTTCTTGTGATTATAGTATATCGGTATCTGGCCTGTATTCCTGGGGAAAGTCATGGTAAGCTTGCCGGAAGGATTATAATCTCCGGTAAGCACATTGGCGATGGCATCGCCGGCCCTGGTCCCCAGGTGCCATGTATTGATTATTGCAGGCACGTGCTGTGCCATCCAGGTAATGGTTAGGGGACGTCCGGCCATCACGAGTGCAACCACCGGTTTGCCGGTACTCATAACTGCTTTAACAAGATCCTGTTGAACGCCGGGTAGTCCGATCTGCGAACGACTGGCTGCTTCCCCGCTTTCCATGTAGTTTTCTCCAACTGCCATG
>DASQZP010000649.1:0-5901 GCA_035638655.1 Bacteroidales bacterium | reverse complement strand
CCGGAGGATTTTTTCAGACTGGAAACCCGATTGGCAGGAGAAATATTGCAGAAATTTTCCACCTATAACCAGAAACTTGCCATTAACGGAGATTTTTCGGTATACAACAGCATAAGCCTGCACGATTTTATCCGCGAAAGTAACAAGGTGAAGCGGATTGTTTTTGCAGGTACAGTTGAGGAGGCCTTTGGTATGTTCTAATACCAGTGTTTCATTTCAATTTGGTACATTTTACATAACCGCGTTAAACAGGTATCCCACTATAATTATCCCTGCAGCCACAATACCGGCGAAGATGGCAATAAGTTGCCACCGCAGCACTTTCTTCAGGATGATCATCTCAGGCAGCGAGAGTCCGATTACCGACATCATGAAAGCCAGGGCGGTTCCCAGTGATACTCCCTTTTCGATCAGCACACTGATTACAGGAATGATGGCTACCGCACTTGAATACAGTGGTACACCGACAATGATTGCCAGAGGCACCGAATACCAGTGTTTATTGCCAAGGGTGATAGCCAGAAAATTATCGGGAACGTATCCATGTGCTGCCGCTCCGATGGCAATACCAGCTACTACATAGATCCATATCTTGCCCATGATGTCTTGAACAGCCTCATAACCGGCATCTATCCGGTCGACTGCAGTCATTTTCATTTGCTGTACCGCTGTATGTTTTGCTTTTACTTCATACACCCATGACGCAACAAAGCGCTGCAATTTTAGCTTTTCCAGTATAAATCCGGCAATAATGGCTATTACCAGTCCGGTTACCACATATATTACCGCTACCTTAATTCCGAAGAGGCTCAGCAGCAAGACCAGAGCCACTTCATTGATCATGGGAGCTGCAATAAGAAAGGAGAAGGTTACACCAAGCGGGATGCCTGTTTCAACAAAGCCCAGGAACAGCGGAATGGCCGAGCAGGAACAGAAAGGCGTAATAATACCTGTCATGGCTGCCAGTATGTTGCCGGTAAACAACGGTTTGCCTTCAATCACTTTACGGGTTTTTTCCGGGGTGATGTACGACCGGATGACGCCTACTACAAAAATGATCAGTACAATAAGCATCAATACTTTTGGTACTTCAAAAATGAAGAAACGCAGCGTTTCGGCCATTCTGGTACCCGCTTCCATGCCAAACAGATGAAGTACTATTAAATCAGTCAGGGGTTGCAGGTAATGATAAATAATAAACCATGCTGCCAGCAGGAGTGCGACTATTGCGGGTTTCTTATAGGAGTTTTTCATGTTAACAGAACTTGTTTTTAAATGATAAATGATATTAGAATAAAGTTTATTAAGCGGTTTGGGGTATATTTTCTAACCAGCAGGTAGATACACTTTTGAGTCATCTGCAAACGCTATCGACATTAGAGTCACGCATTACAACCGAGGACGAAGGACGAGCTCAGCGTAGCTAAATGCCTGCCTGAATACGCAGGTAGGCAGGCCTGCCTGACGAAACGCCAGTACAGGCAGACGCACCAAGGCGAAGGGGTAAAAGCAAATGATCCGATGGCCATCGGATGAACCATCTATCTAATAATCAACTGGTCCGAAAGCTTTCGGACAAACAACCGAATAAACAATGAAGAATCAATTGAATAAACAATGAATAATCAACCGATCCGATAGCCATCGGATTACAACCGGTCCGAAAGCTTTCGGACAACCAACTGAATAATGTCGCACCTACGGAGCTGTTACGAATATTAATAATAATCTTTCTACCATAATGTCGTCACTACGTGACTTTTCCCGTTTATGAATTTCAGATATTGCTAAAGCGAGAAACAACATCAAACAACATCAAACAACTTTGAAACCATTGGAACAACTGAATAATCAACCGGTCCGAAAGCTTTCGGACAAACAACCGAACCACCTCAAACTTTTTCACCCTGTTTATTCCAAATAATCGCTAAGAATTTTTTTCAACTGCGACACCTTGGGTACCTGCCCTGTTAGCACTACTTCTTCGTTGATCACCAGTCCGGGTGTACGCATCACACCATATTCCATAATTTTCTGGTAATCTTCAACTTTCTCAATAGCAGGTTCAATACCTAATTCATGCGCTGCATCGATAGTAGCCTGCTCAAGTGAGCGGCACCTGGCGCATCCTGATCCTAATACTTTAATATTCATCATTTTTAATTTATTTGAATTAATGTTCGTAAATCGCAAAAATACGAACAATAAAAGTAAAAAATTTTTATTCTTCAAAAAGTGCTACGAACAATTCCCTGGCTTCTTCCCAGTTTTCCGTGTTGATACAATATTTGATCCTGGGCGCTTCAATCTCTCCCTGAATCAGACCTGCTTCCTTTAATTCTTTCAGATGCTGGGAAAGAGTTGATTTAGCGATAGGAAGTACTTCTGAAAGATCACCGCTGTAGCAACAGGATTGTTTTGTCAACAATTCAAGTATGTAAATACGTATCGGATGCCCCATTGCCCTGGCATACCTGGCAAGCCTTTGCTGACGTCCTGTTATTTCAGTGTTAACTTTCATTTTCTGTTCGTTAAATACCGAACAAAGATAATGGAATTTTTTAAGTAGACAAAAGAATGGAATAAAATTTTAAATTACCAATTCTGTTAATACCAGAAATGAATCATGTATTAGCATCATAAAGGCAGGAGATGCTTTATTTCTTCTTACCAATCATCAGAAATAGCGGGTATTTCTTTGTTGTTCCTTCTTTTTCCCTGGTAATTTCATGCGGAATAGAATAATGGACCACTTCAAATCCGTGATGCTCGAGAGTACTGCCCAGTTCCTGCCTGTCAAATCCTTTATGGCCGTTAAAATCTTTCATGTGTCCGTGGAATGATCCGTCTTCCTTGTCGAGATCTCCTATACATACATACCCGCCTTCATTTAACATTGAGTTGAAAACATCGAGTATCTTTCCAATATCCATCACATGATGCATGGTCATCATGGTAAAGATGGCATCATATTTTTCCTTTGGGGGATCTTCCTCCAACAGATCGATGTGAAGAGGGGTCATATTCGATATCTGTTCCCTGTCAATTTTTTCCTTTAGTACGGCAAGCATACCCTCCGAGTTGTCAGCCATTGTTAAATGGGAAAAATTGTTACGCATTGAATACCCCAGTAATCCGGTACCGCATCCAAATTCAAAACCTTTCATTTTTCCTGCAGGTTTCAGGAAATCTGTTATTGATTTTGCAAAATCTTCTGCTCTTCTGATTTTACCCTGGTCATCCCATGTGGCTGCTGCCGCGTCAAAATGCTCTTCCATGTTGTTATTTTGTGCCATTTTCTTAATTTATTAATGAAACCTTGCAAAGTAACAATAAACATTATGTTCCGTTCACCCGCCAGACTGTTTTTATTGTTAAAAGTCGTTAATTTTTAATTTTAATGACCTTTCTGTATTTGTAGCATTTTAAATGAATTTACATTGCTCTTGACGAAAATTTACAATTCTATTTGATTTTTTTTGGTTTTTTTGTTGCAACATATTTAAAAAAGTAAAAATTATAAAAACATGAAAAATTTTGTAATTATTTGCTTAACAACGAAATAGAAATTATTGATTGGGGATTCTAACTATTTTGTAAAAACAAAATCTTGTAACAACAATATCCACCGACATCAAACTAAACATTATTAATAATAAACCCTATCTAATGAAAAATCTTCTTACTTTATTTTTGTTTGCATTAGCCTTGCATCCGGTTTCAAGCCAGACAATTCAAACAGATCTAACGGAAGGGTGTGCCCCTCTTAAGGTTAAACTTACATTTGATGCACAGGACACTACGATAAAATATATCAGATGGTCCTTCAGTAATGTCACAGGCAAGATGGATACCACCTACGTATTCCACGATATTGGATATAATACTGTATATGCCTATTATTATGATAAAAACAAGACTTTTCTGGGGTATGCCTATAAGCAAATCCTTGTAGACGGCATCCAGTCTGTTTCTTTCCAGGATTCTGTTTGTCCTGGTGACCAGCTAAAATTTTCAGTATTAGGTTATGGAATTTCATACTATAAGTGGAATTTTGGCGATGGCACAACCAGTAGTTACAGTACTGCATATCATACTTATAATCAGGAGGGAGAATTTCCCTTCACTATAATTGGCCAAAGCACCTGTGGAAATGATACATTGGCAGATACTGTTTTTGTTACCGGAGGAGTACCACTTACGGGTAATCTGGGTTACATAATCTCACCACTCACTGTTTGTCCCGGACAGTCTGTTAGTTACAGGGCTTCCTCAACAAACAATTATAAGGCAGATTTTAAGTTTGGAGATGGAGATTCACTTACTGGTTTTACAAATGCCTGGCATACATATGATAACATTGGTAAGTATCCGGTTAAGATCAGAATATACAATGGTTGTGGTGTGGATACAATATTCAGGGATACCGTTGAAGTTGTAGAAAATGCTCCATGGCAGAATGTCTCGATTACAAAATCTGCAACCAGCGTTTGTCCGGGTGAGTATGTCCGCTTTAATGCGAATGGTATATATAATAATGCCGTCTGGAAGTTTGATGACGGCAATACAGCTGAAGACGGGTATGTTTCACATTCATTTGCTGAACCCGGATGGCATTACGTAGACTTAACACTTAGTAATTATTGTCTTAATGATACCATTATCAGGGACTCTGTTGAAGTAAGAAGTGACCTGCCTGTTCAGGGCTATATAAATTATTCACTTTCTCCTAAAATTGTTTGTCCAACAGAAGGATTTACAATTAGAGGTTATTCAGGTAATAACTATAAACTTAATGTTGATTTTGGAGATTTCACCACGGGTACAGGCTTAACAAACTATAGTCATAGTTATGATACAGCAGGAGTTTACTATTTAAAGGCATCTTTCGAAAATTTGTGCGGGCTCGATAGTGTCTTCTATGATTCGGTTTCAGTTATAGAAGATAAGCCCTGGGGTTATCTTATTATATATAATTCCAGGTATGAAAGTTGTCCGGGCGAAAACGTGCAGTTGTATGTAAATGGCAGATATAAATCAGTTGACTGGCTGGTAGACGGGAATTTTGTAAAAACTTCTTCAGGTCTTTATACCTCATTTTCAGAAAAAGGCAAACATTATATTGATGCCCGTGTAACAAACTATTGCGGCAATGATACGATACTTCATGATTCTGTTTTGATTGCTGATTCAATGCCATTGACACAGTTATCTCATTCCATCAATGCGGATGAAGCCTGTCCCGGGCAACCGATCCATTTCTATGGGTATTCTCCCAATAATTATCAAATATCCGTTGACCTCAGCAATGGTGTTTCATCAGATTTACATTATCTGGATACCTCTTTTGATTCGACAGGTATTTATTATGCTGATTTCACCTATGTAAACGGCTGTGGTACTGACAGTACGATCAGGGACAGTGTTGTCATTAGTGAAAATACTCCCTGGAATCCGCTTCAAATAAATAGTGAATATTCAAAAACGTGTCCTAATGAACCGATATATTTTAGTATTTACGGGACATTTCAGTCAATTATATGGTCATTCAGCGATGGAAGCTCAGCTTCAGGAAATAGTGTAACACATGTTTTTTCAACCAGCGGAATGAAATATGTTACGGCCACGGTAACCAATTATTGCGGAAATGATATTGTCTTGACAGACAGCGTTGAAATTAGTTTGAATTTACCATTTAATCATGATGCATCTATGAATTTTGATAATGACGAATGTCCTGAAACACCTATGTATTTTGAATATAGTGGTAATTATGCCCGCTCTATGCTTTGGGATTTTGGTGATGGAGTTACCGCAATATCAGAATATCCTGTGCATTCATACAGCGATTATGGTAGTTATCCGTTAAAGCTTTCACTTACCAATGGATGTGGCTCTGAT
>DASQZP010000648.1:0-3909 GCA_035638655.1 Bacteroidales bacterium | reverse complement strand
GTGGAGAGGTTGAGATGCGGATAAGCCACAAATAGATACTTGCGGCAGGGGGAAGACACGCATTACAAATGCGCGCCAGTGAATAACCACAAGTAGATACTTGCGGCAGGGTTGGATCCAGTGGCTATCGGATGCGATAGTGGCGTGGTTAGAAATTGATTATCCTGTCAGTCAGTAAGGGCTGGTATTCCGGGTCGAGCTCATCCGTCCAGCCAATGAGGTATTGGGTGTAGGGTCCTATTTTAAGGGTGTTCAATGGACGGGCATACGGATCCTGCATCACATCATCCGGGAAATATTCCTGCGCGAGTTTGATCTTGTTTTTATTCTTTCTGTAAAGGGATTCATACATAGGAGCTGCGCCAAAAAGGCTCAGGAACGAATGGGCTATATCAGAAGGATATTTATAACTGACGATAGCAAATTCAACATCATTATCTGAGAGTGTATTAACGGCAACTGAAATATCACTGCGATAATAATTGTTCACCAGAAACAACAGGGCAACACTTTCCACATTGTAACGGTCTCGCAGGAGGGCAATAAGTCTTTCTTTATTGCGGGGATTCTTAATTTCAGGAATGCCTTCCTTATCCTGTATCTCAAAATTATTTCCTACCCGTTTGGCTATGTAATCGGCCCAGTCATTAATCTCTTCAATACCTTTGTGAAGAGATGGTTTTGTAATGGATTCATAAACTGTTCCTTCAGGCAGGTTTTTCTTCAGGGTGGTGTATTCAGCGCCTATATAATAATCTTCGATAATATGCAATGAAACATTGTTCATGCCAGCCTGTACCTGCAACCAACGGGTTGCTGCATGAATGGAATCGATGGTTGAGCGAATGTCGAATTCCGTCCAGGGAGCAGTTTCCTTTGAATCGATGAAAACGTAATATAACAATACATCACCCTTGAGGTCTTTGCATACATTATTATACCTGCCGTCCCGGTAATCAATCCTTTTGATGGTATAGCCGGGCAGCACAATAAACAGTGCGAAGAGTATGATATGGATATATGAGATTTTCATTCCTTAAAAGCAAATATAAATATTAATAGCATTTTATCAATAGCAACTTTTCCGAAACATACTGATATTTGAGGAAAAGTAGTTGCAAGATGACAAGTGGCTGCCGGAAAAAATGGTAATTTCACTTCTTTTTGGCTAATCCTGTTGTATAATATTTACAGAACTGACTGATTCCACAGTGCTCACAATCAGGTTTCCTGGCCATACACACATAGCGGCCATGCAGGATCAGCCAGTGATGAGCGATAGAAAGCAGGTTTTCTGGTATGTATTGCAACAGTTGTTTTTCAGTTTCCAGGGGTGTTTTGGCCCCGCTTGTAAGTCCTATTCGGGCAGAGACCCTGAATACATGGGTGTCAACAGCAAGTGCAGGTAAATTGTAAACCACAGAAGCCACTACATTCGCTGTTTTTCTGCCTACTCCCGGCAATTTCTGCAGATCTTCAATATTATCCGGAACTTTCCCTTCAAAATCACTGACCAGCATAGCTGCCATGCCCACCAGGTGTTTGGCTTTATTATTCGGATAGGTACAACTTCTGATTACTTCAAATACCGCTTCCGGAGTGGAAACAGCCAGTGTTTCTGCGTCGGGAAACTGTTTAAAAAATTCCGGAGTAATTAAATTCACCCGCTTATCGGTGCACTGGGCTGACAGGATCACAGCCACTATGAGTTCATAGGGATTGGTGTAATGCAATTCGGTTTCAGCATAGGGCTGATTTTCCATAAAATAATCAAGAACATGTTGAAATCTTTCTTTCCTGGTCATGGGAATTATCTTTATAGAGTTTCGGATAAAAAAATATACCGGTTCAAAAATAATCCTTTTGAAGGAAATACAGCGAATTGTTTACTTTTGCAGTTTATATAAAACAGCAAAATATTTCATTTCAATGATAAGTTACCTTCAGGTTGAAAATCTTACAAAATCGTATGGTGATCTGGTTCTTTTTGAAGACATTAGTTTTACAGTAAACAAAGATCAGAAAATTGCCCTGGTTGCCAGAAACGGTGCAGGCAAAACATCACTGCTTAATATCATCAGTGGCAAAGATGGTCCGGATACAGGCAAGGTATCATTTATCAAAGACATTACCATTGGTTTTCTGGAACAGGAACCGGTTCTCGATCCTGGTAACACCGTGATTGAAGAGATTTTCAGCTCACCCAATGAAGTACTGTCTGCCATTCGTGATTATGAACTGGCTGTTAAGAGTACTGATAAAGACTTGATGCAGAAAGCTATTGATGACATGGACCGGTTTAAAGCCTGGGACTACGATGTGCGTATTAAACAAATTCTTACAGAGCTTAAGATAAACCAGTATGATCAACCGGTAAGTCAGCTTTCCGGCGGACAACGAAAAAGACTTGCACTGGCATCTGTATTGATCAATGAGCCTGATTTGCTAATTCTGGATGAACCTACCAACCATCTTGATCTGGAGATGATTGAATGGCTGGAAGAATATCTCAGTAATTCAGCCTGCTCCTTACTGATGGTTACACACGACCGTTATTTTCTGGACAGGATATGTAACCAGATTATTGAAATAGATCAGGGAAGTATCTATGCTTATCGGGGTAATTATTCCGAATACCTGGAGAAACGACAGGAGCGGCTCGAGAATGAACAGGCCAATGTGGATAAAGCAAAAAATCTGATGCGCAAGGAACTTGACTGGATGCGGCGTATGCCACAAGCACGCGGCACCAAGTCGAAATCACGTATTGATGCCTTTTATGATCTTAAAGACCAGGCCAGTGCCGGACGTCAGGAGAAAAATATGAACATTAATGTTCAGTCTGCCAGGCTGGGGAAAAAGATTATTGAGATCAAAGGGCTGTCCAAAAGCTTTGATGATAAAGTTCTGATAGATGATTTCAGTTATACATTCAGCCGGTTCGAAAAGGCTGGTATTATTGGTGACAATGGTAGCGGAAAAACTACCCTACTAAATCTGATCTCTGATGATCTTAGTCCTGATACCGGTACGATAGGAGTAGGAGAGACCATTGTATTTGGCTATTACCGGCAAAAAGGAATGGAGTTTGACGAAAATCAGAAAGTGATCGATGTGGTTGCTGAGATAGCTGAGGTGGTTACACTGGGGGATGGTTCAACACTTGGTGTGTCGCAGTTTTTAAACTATTTTTTGTTTCCTCCGGAAGTACAGCATACGTATGTCTATAAACTGAGCGGGGGAGAGAAGCGCAGACTTTACCTGGTGACGGTGTTAATGCAAAATCCAAATTTTCTGATCCTCGATGAACCTACCAACGACCTGGATATCATTACACTGAATGTGCTGGAAGATTACCTGCAGCAGTTTTCCGGTTGTGTCCTGATCGTATCACACGACCGGTTTTTTATGGATAAGGTGGTTGATCACCTGTTTGTTTTTGAAGGGGAGGGGAGGATAAAAGATTTTCCGGGTAATTATTCACAATACAGGGAAAAGGAACGCCGGTTGGAAATAGAGCGGAAGTCAGATGAAAAACCGGTAAAAACGGAAACAGCAAAAACCAGGCAGACTGATAAACCCAAAAAGCTTTCCTTTAATGAAAAGCGGGAACTTGAATTGCTTGAGAAAGAGATCAGTGAGCTTGAAAAGGAAAAAGCCACTCTGGAGAATGAGATGCAAAGCGGCAATCTGCCTGCTGACAAACTGATGGAAAGTTCCTCCCGCATTGGAAAGATCATTGAATTGCTGGATGAGAAGACCATGCGCTGGTTAGAGCTGGATGAGTTAAAGGGGTAGAAAAACCTATCAGAAGTAAATAATATTTAATTTCCGTTTTTACTCAGTTTTTTCAGAACAGGTATTATCTGTTCTCCGGTTTTTACCAGGTTTTCAAAGGTTTGTCTGAGG
>DASQZP010000647.1:0-3929 GCA_035638655.1 Bacteroidales bacterium | reverse complement strand
ACCTGATGCATTTAATGAGCCGGATTGTTGTATAGAAATCAGCACATCTTCCTGGATAAGGACAATAACACCCGGATCAATGGTCAGGTCTCCTTCAATACTCAGATCTCCGGTGATAAGATAATCAGGTTGACCGGCCCCGTTTACTTTCTGCCAGTGTTCATTCTGTACAGTACCCGATTTTTCCTGTAATCCTTCCGGAGCAGTCACTGTTACTGTTACTTCATCGGTAGATTCTCCGTTTGGATTTGAGATGGTGAGCTGGAGCACATAATCACCGGCTACATCAGGAACAAAGGAGGGGGAGTCAGTATCTGCACCAGAAAGCGTGGCCGTACTACCTGCTGGTTTCGACTTAAATGTCCAGGCAAAGTCAAAACTATCTCTATTTTTATCGGATGAGTTGCTTCCATCCAGTGTGACCTGCTGCCCTGTCGTGGCAGTCTGATCTGCACCGGCATCAGCAACCAGTGAACCTGAAGGTGTAGGGGAATTATTGTCTTCGCATCCGGTGGTGAAAAAAATTGTTATCCCGGTAAATAACATTGCTAAGAGTTTAATTCTTCCTTTTGTAATCATATCGTTAACAAATTTTAGTTTTTATTAATATTTTTTATCTATTAGCTATATTAATAATTTAATAGCAGAAAAACAGATGAAAAAGTATTAAAAATACGAATGGACTAAAGAATTTGATAAACGACTGATTTATTATGAGAAATGAAAAGAGAAAAGGAGGGAGAATTTAGGCATTCGTCAAAATTAGAAACCCCTTTAAGATATTCACTGAAATTAATATTACTATAAATAAATATCCTTACTAATAAAAAACCAATAATTTAATTATTTTTTCAGTATGATTTTTCTGTTTTCAGCACTTTCAGCATCCAGGCAGAATTCTCTTAAAGTCTCGTAATCATCCTTGTTGTAAATCCCCTCTTTTATTGCAATTGTACGCACAAAGAGTATGTTGTTTCCCTCTATCTTGTAGGTGGTTTGGTAATTACCAATCATTGAGCTGTATTTTACGTTTTCCGGAATATATTCAAAAGTGATGCCCTCCGGAATTTCGTACAGGATGCTATCAGTATGGGTATATCCGGATTCTATACAGATATCATTCCTGCGAATGGCATCTTTAGGAAATGGATTTTCAAATTTTTTAAAAAAGGCCAGTTTAAGAAATAATCTGGTTGTGCCTGCCTTTGTCATGAAATGTTGTGACGAAAGAGATACATTGAGCGTTCCTTCAGGATTTTTCTGTTTTACTGCAGCGAAACTATGATTCAGCAATTTCATCCCATCAACAGGATTCATTTTCAGCAGTTCTTCCTTTTGTTCTTTTTCAGAAAGGTAATCAAAAACAAATATCTTTTGAAATTCAGCTCCTTTGCAAGTAATTTTCATGTTTGCAATTATGCTGTTATCCGGGTTAACTGAAATGGTGGTACTGACGTTTTGCCTGTTCTTTGTAGAACTATAAACCGGTGTTCTGGCCAGTTCTCCTCCGGATGGTTTGATCAACAGGGCATACCGGTTTGAATTGTCTTTCCCGATGTAGCCAAAAGGAAAATGCTGATTGGTGCATTCAAGCCAAATGGTATCTTTCCGCAACGGGACACATAAAATTACATGATTGGTTTGATTGGCACTTGCGAAGTCTGTAAAACGAATTTGCTGATTAAATCCACTGCCTATTTCAGTATAATAAGATTTAATACCCGCTGATTTTAGCAGTGAGCGGGTATAATTACTCAGTGCCTTGCAATCACCGTATCCGGTTCGGTCAACATCTGCAGCCAGCATGGGCTGAAATCCACCAATTCCCAGCATAATAGCTACATACCTTGTCCTGGACTGCATATACTGGTAAATCTTTCTGACAATTTCAACGGTATCCTGCACATTTTCAACCATGCCGTGAATTTTATTAATGGTGGTTTCCGGAAGATTGGCTCTGTCTTCAATTAATGAATAAACCCATTTACCATATTGATTCCAGTTTGTCATGTTACCTTCTGAGCCATCGTATTCAAACTCGTTGGGAGACAGGAAAACCATCGGGAATATTGAAGTATACGGGGGTTGGAATTTCTCAGACAGTAATGCCTTTGTAGCAGGCATTGTCCACTTTAATGTGATTGTGCCTGCTTCATCAATTTTTCTGATGGCATGGAAGTTACAGTTAAGTTCCCGGAAGCGGGGTAGTAATTTCTCTTTTGACACAAAGGTCATGGCTGCCTGTTCCACTGCAAGATGATAAGCATCCTGAGGCATCCATGTATTAAATCCAGCTGTCCCGTTATGTGTTATCTCATACTTGTATTCAATAGTATATGGGTAATTGTTGGTCGCCGGATTGGCATATTTAACCCTGTTGTCATTAAAAAATACAAAATCGGCATAATTGGAAAAATCTTGTATATCCTTCCTTTTCAATTTACTAATCAACTTCCCGGATGCATCATACAACCGGCCTTCTATCTTGCCGGGCACATTAATATTGTCATAATTGATAATCAGCCGGGCATTCCTTTCTCCGGGTTTGTTGAGTATTGTAACTGCAAAATGAATCTTTTCAACATACTTTCCTGCAGAAGTTCGCTCATAATTTGTTTTATGATATCGTATTACTGCATTTGCATTTTTCTTAAGCGAATCGGGTATTTCGCTTACGTCCAGGTTAGTCTGGCTGTAAATGCTAACGCCAGTTGCCATCAAAACTAAAATAAAAAGGAATCTCTTCATATAATCAATCAAAAATACAGTATGATAGTTAAAAGTTATATGCTGATTTATAGATCAGTCACTTCTTTTTTTTTCAGAATGACCTGTTCCTGTTCTTTATTGACCACCATATTATAGAATTCCTTCAGATTTGCATATTCTACCGGCAGATACAGGTCTTTTTGAATTTGAAAAGTGCTCGTGAAGATTATGGTATTACCAGTTTGCAGGGTATTGTAAGTAAATCGGGCAGATTTATCCGGGAGCACGTAAGAGACAGGTTTAGGGAGCTCTTCAATTTTAAAATTCTCAGGTATAATTATCTGAACGGTTTTCATACCTGACATCGGAGAACTAAACTCAACCGGATAATTTCTTTTTTCAAGTTTAAATGGATTTTCATTCATCTGGTGAAAAATGATGGGTGAAAAATAGATCATGTCGCCGGCCACTGTTAACCTGTCCTTAAGTGAGATTTCCCCTTTTAAAGTTATTTCTTTATTGAGACTGTCCAGGTTAATGATTTCACCATTGCTAAGTTCGGCGCCAATAAGATTTTTGTTCAGCGATTCAAAATATTTGTCTGGTTCACTATATTTAGCTACCTCATTTCTTTTTTCTTCAGCTGCAAATTCAAAATAATCGTTTTTAAACTCTCCCTTCATGGTAAGATCATCATTTAGGGTTAAATTACATTTGCTTTGATAGGCAGCTGAATGTCCCTGCTGAAGATTAACCCAATCGTTGATCTTTTCATCAATAATACGGCCTTTCCTGTTCAGGCAACGTTCAGGCAATAAATTTGGCGCAGTATAAGGTTCAGTTGCATCAAGCAAATAATTCTTACCATCCAGTTTAACCATGGCTACCACATAGTTGAAACTGCTCATAGAAGGGTGAACAGGAAATATAAGGCCGTTACTCCTCGTGCTCAATACGACCGGATAACATTCAAAACCGGCTTCACGCAACATCATGAGCAGGTTCAGGTTGATATCTGCTGAATTGCCTGAATTGTTTTTATAGGCACTGCGTAAATTGGTATTGGCGAACATGGTAGTTGTTTTATTCCACTTCATTTTTTTCTTCATTAAGCCCAGGATGTCATTCATCAGGGAGATATCCTGTTTTCTGTTGGAAAAATTTTCAGCAAGATCATCTCTCAAATAGGGCGCATTTCTTATCTCTAGTCCAAAATCAGG
>DASQZP010000646.1:0-24688 GCA_035638655.1 Bacteroidales bacterium | reverse complement strand
CCTTCTTGTCGTCGGTCCCTTCGCCATGACCATGGTACATAGGCGTACCGCTTCCTGTTTGTTTGCCACGAACCTGAAGATTCTTCTGCTCGGTATCATAGCCAACAGCATCTTCAAGCCGGTTGGGTACAAGATCATGTATATCAATCTCCTGAATGCTATAGGGACTGCACTCAAACAATTTTACCTGTTGCAGACTTAGCGACAGTACATAATATTGCTCATTTACAGTAACCAACGGGATGAGTGGTTCCAGGTAAAAATGATCAGCAATCATATACTGTTCTTCTAATTTAAGAGGTACGGTATAATACTCAAACAATGCATCATTTTTAAAAATGGCCAGACTGTCCGACAGGTGGCGCCATAGATCAGCATCTTCTAGTAAAGCTGCTATATCACTTATGTAATCGTTAATTTGGTCAGCAGAGAGGTCCCATGAATCCAATTCATGTCTAATCTCTCTGATCATATTCTTGAGCCGCAAAGGAGATTGTCCTTCGATTACTTCTTTGCCTCCTCTTTCAGTGGGGATCACCATACTTATACTATGTGGTTCATGACTGTTTGCAAGCCGCTGTAAATCTTTATTCGTTATCATAAATCCTCCTTTTAAAATTCAACCTAAACGGAACAATGTTCAATAAACACTATTCTTTCATTATTATAAACATGCAGAAACTTTGCCTAAAAAGAAATTTACAACATACCATGACTTTTAATGCAATATATATAGTACGCCATATAATGACAGTAAATTATCTATCAGTAAATTATCAGTTGTGCCGCAAAAAAAATACTGAATATCCTATTTGTAGAATTATAGGTACAAGTGTAGAAACCAGTCAACATTAATTAGTGTCTATCCATAATGTCGGATAACTACGTTGTTGCAAAAATTTTAATTCCTCATAAGCATTAGACGCTTAGGAGATAACTTTTACCAACATGTTGTTCAAATTATGCATCAGTTACTTCCCCTCAGGGTTTATATTGCCAATTGCTAATTGCTAATTGAAAAAGCATACTGCTTATTAAAATTTTTGCACGCTCCCGTTTAGAAAGGAACAGGCTTTGTTCCCGAACATTTTGAACCAGGCACTTTACTTTATTGAAAGACTTTAATTAGTTTTTGCAAGAATAGGTCAAATGAATTTTTTTTTACTGTCCCTAATTATCAATTTTGCCAAAAGAAAATTCAATTTCAGATAGTTATCAGACACAAAAAAAGTCTCCTTTAACCTTGGCAACAATGGCACTGTTTATGAAATCTTACAATAAAAAAAAATGTTGAATTTTAAAATAGGAGATTATTATGAGTAAACATTATGCAAAATCAATATGGCAGGGAGATTTGCAGAATGGTAACGGAACCATGATTGCGGATACTGAAAATGAGCTTAAAGCACCATATAGTTTCTCCTCCCGTTTTGAAGACGGCCAGGGGAAAAGTCCCGAAGAACTTATCGGTGCAGCCCATTCAGGCTGTTTCTCAATGGCCTTAAGCATGCTGCTGGGAGAAGAAGGCTATAAACCAGAGAAAATTGAAACCGATGCAGAGGTTACGCTTGCCAAATCAGGTGATGGTTTCATGATCAGTGAAATATTGCTGAAAACAAATGGCAATGTGCCGGGAATTGAAGAAGATAAATTTAATGAACTGGCAGGAACAGCTAAGGAAAACTGTCCGGTTTCACAAGCATTGAAAGGAGTGAATATCAGGCTTGAATCGCACCTCATTAACTGATTAAAATATTGAAAACAGTAACAGCCGGTTAGCAGCCGGCTTTTTTCATGCTAAATTCTTTTAATAAAGCGCCATTGATATATTTGAGGATAAGCTGTCTGTATTTGAAATATATTATTTTTGAGAAACGGTTACAAAACCTTTTTATATATTTGAAAGTCCGGAAAGGCCATGTAAAACTTACATCAATGATTCCTGCCATGAAAACACCAATTCACATACGGATATACCTGGTTGCTTTAATTATGGTTTCACTCTTTTCCTGTAATACGGAAAAGGTAAACCGCGGTGCTACACAGCACAATGATCTTCTTCCTGAAAAAGTAATTGTCATGGATGAGTTATCACTTACTGACACATCTGCAACCGCTGAATGGTTAAATGCACTTAACAAAAAGGCCTTGCTAAGCAACCTGGCTTCTGCAGGTGCCTCAGGGAATGCCACAACAGGAAATAGTATCTCAATAAACCCGAATACTTTTGAACGGAATGAACTGAAGGATACAGCCTTTGTTGCTCCCGATCTTGATACTTCAAAAGTCAAAAGCATATTAAGTCTTGAAAACTGGTTTTTCAACAAAGAAAAGATGTGTTTCACAAAAAAGGTAAATGCAATTGCTCCTGTTTTGTTTATCACTATCAAAAAACATGATACGCAAACAATAAAAAAGATTCCTTACTGGATATTTAATTCAGATAATCAGGTATCTGGTACAAAAAACAAAATTAAGATTGCCGATAGTCTTACAACTGAATTTTTCTTTCAACAGGAACGCAGCCGGAATCTTGACAAAGATATTCTTCTCAGTCAACTTTTTAAAAAGGCATTAATGGGAAATCATCAGGTAAGAGATTTTTTCAATAACGAAATACTAACAAAGAAAGAGATAAAAAGGCGTATGGGATTTGGCGGCGAAACGGTTTATTTTGTAGATACAACAGGTATGCCTGCACAAAAGATACATGATGACTGGACTGACAAAGATGTTCTGAATACAATGGATTACAGTGAGTATAAAAGTATTTTGTTTGTTGAAGACTGGTACCTGAACACGCAAAATTATTCACTTACCAAAGTTGTAAAAAGTATTTGCCCGGTTAGAGAATATAATACACAACATGATACCAGAAGAAGTATTATTTTCAAAATGGACCTTCAACCCGGTAATTGCCCGGATATTCACTTAAAGCCTAAAAAGGGTCCCTGTTCCGGGAGCTAAAAACTGAGTTTTTAATCCTCTCTGCATGCCCTGAATATTTGCCCACTCCTGAAGCGCATTTTCTGAAAGAATATCGCGATGATAACGGCTATCATCTTCACGCCCGCTGTAATGCATCATCAATACTTTGCCGGGAGAAAGGCGTTTGGCAAACTCAAAGACGGAGAGACAAAGTGAAGGATTTTGCAATTGCTCAGCCATGAATTCATCGAGGTAAGCATGATATCGCAGATCCAGGTAAGAAGCAGCATGCATGGCTGACATGCCATTTAATTTTATTTCTTCTCTCCAATCCTTCAAACTTTTAGCCTCCTTGTTGGTTGACGGATCAATTTCCAGCAAGCTCCAGTGATTGCCGCGCGGGTATGGGAAACGGTTACTTGAATCTGCACAAATAATGTCAGCACCTGAAAGTTGCTGATAATCCCTTTTTCTTAATAAGGGACAAACACAATCACCCGTAATGAGTACATTCGCCAGTCCGGCTTCTTTCACCACCCCGAAATGCAGCATCATCGGGCCAAAGGCACTTTTGCCATGATAAACCGGGTAGGGAGTAAGTGTGATACGTTCGGTAAAATCAAACTGCGATGTTTGAGCAGGAATCAGTTCATGAAATTCAACCATTGACTCAAGCTGAGGGTAAGCTGAAAGTACTTTTTCCCAGGTCAGCAAAGAAGCATAAACCGGGAAAGGAGTATTAAAGCCTGACCCTTTTGCATGGCTGTAAATAATCCATTCCAGACCAAGCACATGATCGTGGTGATGGTGAGTAAGCACCACAGCATCCGGAATTCTGTTCTCATGTTTTATTAAATACTCAACAATACCATGTCCGGCATCAATAAGGATTTCCCAGGAAGTTCCATTGTCTTCTATTTTTGTATGATCATGCCCGATCAGTGAATAAGATGTATTATTAAGATCGGGCTCCCGCTCATTTTTAAAATGAATTTGGGAGCCAAGAAAAGCAGGCCAGGCATATCCCCGGCCATTTATTCTGAGCGTTGTATAACTTTCCGGCATGGTTTATTCAACAATTGTCATTTCATTGATCAAATTTGATGCACCTGCATATTTGTCCACCAGAAAAAGTACATACCGGATATCAACCGTAATATTTCTGCACTGATCTGGATCATACATAATATCACTCATAGTTCCTTCCCAGTTACGGTCAAAGTTTAAACCTATCAGCTGCCCTTCATCATTTAGTACAGGGCTTCCTGAATTTCCACCTGAGGTATGATTTGAGGCGATGAAACAAACAGGCATGGTACCGTCTACACCGTACCTGCCATAATCTTTCTCTGTATACAATTGCTTCAGTTTAGCAGGGACATCATAATCATAAATTTCAGGATTATCTTTCTCCATTACTCCTCTCAGCGTTGTCTGATATTCATAATGAACAGCATCACGCGGATCATATCCCTCTACTTCACCATAGGTGAGCCGCAAGGTGAAATTTGCATCAGGATAAAACAATTTCTCTGTCTGCATCTCTTTAAGTCCTTTTACATAAATCCGGTACAATCCATCCAATTCTGTTTCTATTGCAGCGTACTGATTACTTATGCTATCCTGGTATAAACTATAAAAAGCTGCAAACAACTGATAAGCCGGATCTTTCATGATCTTCTTTATCGTTTTAATATCTATTGAACCAGTTGTTAATTGACCAACCTCTGTTGAATCAGCAAACATGGATTTACGATATAGTTGAGCTGCATAGTTTTCGAAATCCCCCTTATTTTTTGTGATAACTTTTCTGAAATAAGCAGGCTGAAATCTCTGAGGAACATGATCATGATAAGCTTTCAACATGGCAGTAAATGATTCCCGGTCGATTGGTTTGTAATAATCTTTATAATAACTGTTGACCTGGCCTTTAAGCCAGTTTGTATACAGTTCAGGCAATTCTTTGGCGGGTTCCTTAAGCTTTTTCTCCATAACCACATTAAAATAAGAAACAAGCTTCATCATTTCAACAGCATTTACCGTCTCGTAAAAATAATCGCGGGCATAGGCATAAGGTTCCTGGATGTTATACAGACTGTCAAAACCGGATAGCACATTTCCAAACACCTTATTTAGTGCAGAATCTGAATGAGCCCAGGCAGTAAATGCTGCTTCCAGTTCCTTTTTCTTTGTCAATGCATCCAGCTTTTTCAGGCCCCGTATTTCACCGATCCATTTTTTCCATGCATTACTTACATGTGCGTACTTAGCTGCATATTTGATCCGTATAGCCGGATCGGTATTCATATATTTCTGCATGATATCCAGCCTGGTATTCCTTAGTAAAATTTTTTCAGGCAAACCGGTATTCATGATATAATCGACAGCCGGGGAAGCAAGGTATTCCTCAGTACTACCCGGGTAACCAAATACCATTGTAAAATCTCCTTTTTTGATACCTTTAAGTGAAATTGAAAGGTACTTTTTAGGCTTATAAGGCACATTATCAAGTGAATAATCTGCAGGTTCATTATTTTTATCGGCATAGATGCGGAAGACTGAAAAATCGCCTGTATGCCTGGGCCACATCCAGTTATCTGTATCACCCCCGAATTTCCCTATGGCAGAGGGTGGTGCAGCCACCAGACGGACATCACGGTAGACTTTATATACAAACATATAATATTCATTTCCGTAATAAAAGGGTTTTACAATGCTATGATAATTACTGTCCTCCAGTGGCTGAGCCTGCAGCTTACTAATCTCTTCTTTAACTGTTTTTGCTCGGTATTCCGGATCCATATTATCAGTAACATTAGCAAGCACCTGATCAGTTACATCCTCCATCCGTACCAGAAAGGTTGCAGTAAGACCAGGATTCGTAAGCTCCTCCGCTTTTGTGCGGGCCCAGAATCCATTTGTAAGATAATCATGATCTAATGCACTGTGTGATTGAATAGCATCGTAACCACAATGATGATTAGTAATCAGCAATCCCTGGTCAGAAATAACTTCTCCTGTGCAACCACGCCCAAAAATAACGATGGCATCTTTCAGGCTTGCCTGATTAATGCTGTATATATCTTCAGCTGAAAGCTTCAGCCCTTTTTCATGCATAATCTTAATATTTAGCTTTTCAAGCAACATGGGAATCCACATGCCTTCATCAGCCCATAAGGAATTACAAAATAAAATTCCGGTGGTAAGGAAAAAAATTATTTTCTTCAGGTTTTTCTTCATAATAAAGTTAATAGTTAAGTGATGATTGTACTTCCTACAGAATAATCGTGTTAGTTAGTGGCAAAATTTTCCTGTAAACTGGTGAAAAAATATCCGTAATACAACGTGCATTGCTAATGTTTAATAAATGAAACAAGCTCTCTGTATAATTGATGGACGGGTAATCCCATAACATTATAAAATGAACCTTCAATCTTCTCCACTCCAATGAAACCAATCCATTCCTGGATACCATAGGCTCCGGCTTTATCATAAGGTTTATAGGTACTCACATAATACTCAATTTCCTCTTCTGTCAGACAATCAAAATACACACGGGTTGTAACATGGAAGGTTTTTCTCTTTGTGGCTGAACGCAAACATACACCGGTAATTACATCATGACAGTTTGTTGAAAGCTGAGATAAGGTCCGAACTGCTTCATTATAATTTTCAGGCTTATCCAATACCTTGTCACCCATCCATACAATAGTATCGGCAGTTATAACAATTTCATTGTTGCTAACTTCTCCAAAGGCATCAGACTTCAGATGTGCAAGGTGCAGGGCTATTTGTTCTGCTTTAAAAGTTTCAGGAAATGTTTCATTTACCTTTTCAGGGAGTTTTACTTTAAACTTTATTCCGCAACCCTCGAGCAAACGCTGCCGCCGGGGTGAACGGGATGCAAGAATAACCGAGTGTTTATTTATTTCATCAAGGACCATAAATGTTAATATGTAGAATGAATAATCAAATCAGCCACCACTGCATACAAAATACCAAACAGCATAATAAATTTTGTTAAGTTGCTGGCAACATGATAATGCTTTTGTTTATGAGCATTATACAATTTATATTGCAAAAATACAAGGGGAAATATTATGGTAAGCAACATATAAATTAAGGATGTATTGTCCTTGAGATAGGTAACGTTTATATATATCAAACTGATAATTACGAAATTAATCAGCACATAAAGAATCATTTTTGTTTTTTTCACACCCAGCGCAATGGGAAGAGTATTTAATCCGAAAGCCTTATCTCCCTCAAAATCCTCAGTATCTTTAATAATCTCCCTGATCAGGGTCATGAAGAAAGCAAAGTATGCAAAACCGCCTACCCATCCAAAAATATAGAGAAAACTGGCATTATTGCGAAGCATAATTAAGCCATAGGCTTTGTTTAGCAGAGGAATTTCAAATAAAACCACCATAAGAGGCACCATGGCCGTCAGGACGGCAACAATGAAGTTCCCGATAAAAAACTGACGCTTATATGTTGTAGAATAAAACCAGAGAATACCGGTAGTTAACAGAAAAATAAAAGCAAGCATCGGCACCCCGATCACAAATGAGACATAGGTACCTAACAATACACCTAAAATATTCAGCACAATATGGAAAGTCATAGCTGTTCTGCGGGAAATTTTTTTCCCCACAATAACTTCTCGCGGCCGGTTTAACAGATCTGTCTTCGTATCAAAATAATCATTTATTACATACCCTGCTGCAGTTATACATATAGTAGCCGACACCAGCAGAAAAAAAGAAAAATTATCCAGCTGCAATTCAAATCCGTTGACCTGCAGCATTGGATAAATGATGAGATAACGCATAACATATTGCGTAGCAGCAACAATCAGCAAGTTTGGAAAACGTACCAGTTTCAGAAAGCTATACATATACAAGTTTTAATTTTACCAATGAAAAGCATCATTATGCATCCATTTACCCTGTAAACGAAGTACCTGTTCAACTACATCCCTGACACATCCCTGACCACCGTTTTTGTCAGAGATATATTTGGAAAGGGATTTGATTTCCTCAACCGCATCAGCGGGGCAGCAGGGAAATCCAACACGTTTCATCACTTCATAATCAGGAATGTCATCCCCCATATATAGAACCTCATCATCCTTCAGACTGTATTTCAGAATAAAATCCATATAATCATTTTTCTTATCTGAGGATTTGAGATAAATATCAATGATCCCAAGTTTTTGGAATCGAGCACGGACAGATTCAGAGTCACCACCAGAAATAATTCCTACCAAATATCCTTTTTTTACAGCATATTGGATAGCAAATCCATCCTTAATATTCATTGACCTCATCAAGTCACCCCCCGGATGCAGGTATACATTGCTGTTTGTAAAAACGCCGTCAACATCAAAAAGAAATGCATTAATTTTTTGCAAATCCTCTTTAAAATTTAGTCCCATAATAAATATCTCCTGTATTTTTCAGGATTTAATATCAATAATGATCATTTCAAATGACCCGACAAATCCTGTATACTCTCACTCACAAAAGTATATATTTTTTGAAAAGCGGGGTAGCTATTCAGCATTTTCAGATGCTTTTTCATTGTATTTGTATCCCCTCTAACTGCCGGACCAGTCTGAACATTTGAAGGATTATCTGACAATGCCTTTTGAAAAGTTTCAATAACCAGGGGGTTTAGAAGCTGAGCATCAAGACCATCATCTGAAAGAATTTTATAGCAAATCGCGAGCATGTGATTTGAAAAATTGCAGGCAAAGACTGCAGCCAGATGAATTTTCTTCCGTTGATCCGATGATGCCTCCTGTACTATATTGCTTACGGAAGAAGCCAGAGATGTCAATAATTTAAGACTTTCCTTACTGTCAGCTTCAACTAATACAGGAATTTTTTTAAAATCCAGGTCCTTAAAACGTGAAAAAGTTTGAAGAGGGTAAAATACTCCATAATTTTTAGTATAAACTTTAAAAATATCTATCGGCATGGCTCCGGAGGTGTGTAAAACCAGTCCGTCTCCAAAATTAAGTTTAGTCAGCAATGTTTCAATAGCATCATCGCGTACAGAAATAACATAGATATCTGCCTCCGGCACATCAACAGGATTATCTGTAAAGGGAACATTCAGTTCTCCCCCCAGGCTTGCAGCAGAAATTATAGTACGACTGTATACCGTAACAATTTTATATCCTGCATTTTTGAATGCCCTGCCAAGATGAGTTGCAACATTTCCAGCTCCAAGCAGTGCAATTTTTATCTTTGTTTTTCTCATACTTTTATTTTACATTCAAATTGTACTTTTTATAATTGACACGGAAAAGATAAGCTGGTTCATCATTTTTCCCGCCAATCATTTTTACTTCTTCAAAAAGGCCGGGATATTTCTGTTCAGTAAAAAACAGGAATCGTTGAACTGTATTAATTGTTCTTCCGGTTTTCTGTGCAGGAATCACCCTTAAACTAGCCATAATCACATACGAAACATCGTTTTTCATTAATATATGTAAAAGGCTGTCGGGCCTCGCAGCATAAGCCTGAATGTTGAAAGTACCGGCAAATCGTAATGCACTGTCCGGATCTGCATAATAATGTATTCCGTATTTGCCCAGTTCGTTAAGCATAGTTTTTCTCTTAGAAGGCTCAAAACTGTATATTCCGTACAAAACACCTATATCATTTATAACAGCCTGTATATCTTTCCGGTAAAATCCATATAATTGTTCAGGAAATTTCTTTTCATAAAGTTCTTTATAGGGAACAATAACTGGTTTCTCCCCTTTTCTGATAAGTTTATTTACCAAAGAATCCGGCCTTTCAGAAGGCAACCTCATTATCCCAAAAAAATCATGCCCATTACCATAGACAAAGGAAATGGAAGGCTTACGCGATGCTATAACATCATCTGCCTTAACATTTTTATCAGCCCATTCACTCATTTTAATAAAATTGACCCAGTCAGGTGTAAGTCCGTCGTAAATTGAATGAATTTTTTGCTGTTCTTTAACTTTTTCATGCAACCGGATAAAATCCGAAAATAGCAGAATCAGAGGAATAAGTATTATCAGAAAAGAAAGGGATTTTAATTTTTTTTGCTGAACAAAATAATAAACTGTAGCAAGTAAAAAAAGCAAAATAAGCGGAAAATAAGGAATAATAAGTCGGCTTTGGCCCCATATTTCCTGTAAAATAAAAAAGGTCAAAAAGCAAAATAAGCCCGCATAAATACCCGTAAAAAACAAATAATTATTTTTCCGGGCTACTTTGAACAACCCAAGAATAAAAAGCAAATAGGTGAAAATGGTTAGTACGGGTTTCATTGTAACCAGCCTGTCAGGTCTCAATCCAAGCAGGACATAAAAATGTCTGGAGATATACATGTTTGAATTCCCGACGAATCTTTTCAAATAGCCCGCAAAATCTTCATTTCCTGCGGCCGGACTGTAGAATTTTTTTCTCATGAGTCCGGCAGCCTGTCCCTTAAAATCAAGCGCCGCATGATCCCATAAAGCCAGTTTAATAAAATGGAATAAGGCAAAAAATAATATAAACGAACCAAATATATACAGTAATGATTTCCACTTTTTCTTCAGGATAAAATATCCCATAACAGCAAACAACGAAGCATATCCAATACTTCTTGTATAACCCAGCAGAACGATCATCAATCCTGTTAAAAGGAAACCTTTATAAGTTGATTTTAAAGGAAGGTTTTCCGGATCATTATCAATAAGTTTTTTAAAGACCACAATGAAGAAGAGTGACTGGAGAAACATAAAAAAAGCCTCATTATAAGTCTGACTTCCATAGTAAAGAATATGGGCATTGATAGAAATGAGAATGAAAACCGGAATTAACAGCGATGCAGGAATCCTGTTTCTATAGGCTCTGAAGAAGAAAAAAAGTGAACCAATAATAAATACAAGGGACAAAGCTTTTAAAGGAATAATATTTACACCGAAGATCAGGACAAACGGACTAAGAACAATCGGATAAAGAGGTCCCTGGTAACTTGGATAAACAAATTTATGAATAAAATCATATGCTCTGATGATGTACATGGAATCATCACCCCCCGGGCTTACACGTTTATCAAATAGTAACAAACTAAAAATAGTTGCCAGCATCATAAATACCCAAAAGAACTTCATCTGATGTCGCTCAAAGAATGCATTCAGTGATTCAGGAAATGTAAGCTTTTCAGTTCGATTTTTATTTTTCTGTTTCCTGTGATTTTTCGCTGCATTTGCAGGTCTTCCCTTTATCGCAGCCTTTTTATCAGGTTTAGCTCCCATGATCTTTATAATAGAGATTAGTGGTACGCTAAAATAACAATAAAAATTACTGCTTCAAAGGGTTATCTATTAAAATAAAGTGAGGGAACAACACATAAAAAAAGCCGCCCGTATCGGGCAGCTTCTGTTATAAGGATCAATGAATTACTATTCATACTTAAATTTACCCAGGTCATTCAGGGTACTGATCCTGATATATTCAGCCTTACCGACATTTTCAGCACGGGCCATTTTCAGGAATACTTCGAGTGATTTCCAGTAGGAAGGTTCACGATTGGCATCAAGAACAAGCAAATATCCCATAATGATATTTCCGGCCATTTCAACCATGCGACGGGCATGAAAATCGCTAAATTCATTATTATTGATTTCCATAACCCGATTAACAGTATTTTCGTACTCCTCGGTCATTCCGATCAATATCCTGCGATAGTTATGTAATTCCGGTTTAATATCTTCCAACTCGTACTCACGGATCTGCTTAAGGTATCCGCCGGTAGTAACACCACGGATAGCTGCTACTACCTGAAGCTGTGTTGTACCTTCATAAATTGAAGTAATACGTGCGTCACGGTATATCCTTTCAACAGGGTAATCTTTCATAAAACCTGAACCACCATGGATTTGCAGGGCATCATAAGCGATCTGGTTACAATATTCTGAGGCAGTTCCTTTCAGCAGAGGGGTAAAAATATCTGCAATTCGCTGGTATTTCTTCATCTCATCTCTTTCTTCCTTTTCAAGGGTACGTTCTTCAGCAAGGAATGTATAGGATTTATAAACATCTACAAAGCGCGCTGTTTCATAGAGCAAAGAACGGGAAGCATCCAGTTTGGCCTTCATTATACCAAGCATCTCATACACTGCAGGAAACTCAATGATGGATTTACCAAACTGTTTTCTTTCTTTGGCATACTCCAGTCCTTCGCGATAAGCAGCTTCTGCAATACCAACTGACTGAGCACCAATTCCAAGACGGGCACCATTCATCAATGACATTACATATTTAATAAGTCCGAGTTTACGCTGACCCACAAGTTCTGCAGGTGCATTGGTAAATACCAGTTCACAGGTAGGAGAACCGATGATCCCCAGCTTATGCTCAATGCGACGAACTTTAACCGCGTTGCTGTTTTTATCATAGATAAACATTGAAAGGCCGCGACCATCAGAAGTACCCTCTTCACTACGGGCTAATACAAGTGACACATCACCGTCTCCGTTGGTAATAAACCGTTTAACCCCGTTCAGATACCACTTATCTTCTTTCTCATTATAAGTAGCCTTAAGCTGAACAGCCTGTAGATCACTTCCCGCATCCGGTTCAGTAAGATCCATCGCTGCTGTTGCTCCACGGGAAATCAAAGGCAGGTATTTTTCTTTTTGTTCTTCAGTGGCAAATTCATGAATTGTTTCTGCACAATCCTGCAATCCCCAAATGTTTACAAATCCGGCATCAGCACGGGAAACAATATCAGCTGCCATAACATAAGGAACTATAGGAAAATTCAGTCCTTCATATTTACGGGGCAGTGTTATTCCCATCAGACCGGCTTTTACAAGCGCATCAAGATTTTCAGCGGTACCTTTGGCATATTTAACATGACTGTCAATTACCTCAGGTCCTTCAGCATCAACAGATTCTGCATTGGGAGCAATTATATTTGCACAAATATCTCCTACAATATCAAGCACTTTATCATAATTATCCATGGCATCCTCAAAATCAACAGGAGCATAGTCAAAACTATCTTTATCAGAGAAATTGCGTTCTTTCAACTCCACAATCTTTTTCATCAAAGGATGTGTAAGGTGAAATTTAAGATCCGGATTATCATTATAAAAATTATCCATGGTTATTATTGTTAAATTATTTTTTCAAATTTCATTAAACTAAAATGCTGCTATTACTTTGTGTTTTGCTTATAATACTTGATCATTTTAGGTATGACAGTATTAAGATCACCAGTAATAATAAAATCAGCAATTTTATTGATTGGTGCATTTGGATCATTGTTAATAGAAATGATCATGGCTGACTCTTCCATTCCTGCTGTATGCTGGATCTGCCCAGAGATACCGCATGCAATGTATAATTTGGGTCGTACGGTAACGCCTGTCTGTCCGACCTGCCTGTCATGACTTGCAAAACCAGCATCGACTGCAGCACGGGAAGCACCTACTTCAGCACCCAAAACATCTGCCAGTTGGAAAAGCAAATCAAAATTATCTTTTGATCCAACACCATAACCACCTGAAACAATGATAGAAGAATTCTTAATATTGACTTTTGATTCCTCAATATGCCTTTCAATAATCTTTACAATAAAGTCAGCATCATCAACGTATTTTTTCACATCAATCTGCTTCAATTCACCTTTATGAGTAGGAGAATAAATTTCCTTTTTCATTACACCCTCCCGGACAGTAGCCATCTGAGGTTTGTTGTCGGGATTAATAATGGTTGCAACAATGTTTCCTCCAAAAGCCGGTCTGATCTGATATAACAGATTTTCATAGACTTTTCCTGCTCTTTTATCTTCATGTCCGCCAATTTCAAGGCTGGTACAATCAGCAGTCAGCCCGCTTTGCAGAGCAGAAGAAACACGGGGACCAAGATCCCGTCCAATAACAGAAGCACCCATCAGGGCGATCTGTGGTTTTTCTTCCTGGAAAAGTTTTACTGTAATACTGGTATGAGGCAAAGTGGTATATGGGTCAAGGCGGGGATCATCGGCAACATGCACTACATCGGCACCAAAAGGAAATAATTGGCTTTCAATTCCTTTTAACTTATGACCGATAACAAGCGCCTCCAGTTTACAGTTTAACTGATTTGCCAGTTTACGGCCCTTGGTAAGTAATTCAAGACTTACATCTGCAATAGTGCCATTATCTGTTTCGCAGTATACAAATATATTATTCATTTGATTAGTTTCTTTTGATTAATAGAATGAAATTATAACAGCCTAAAACATGATTAGCCCAGGGTGTGATTATTAATAAGTTCCTTCATCAACTCATCAATATCATTATCGGCGTCTGAAAGCACTTTAGCCTCCTTGGCCTGGAAAACAATGTTTTCGATCTTTTTTACTTTGGTAGGTGAACCTTTTAAACCCAGGGCCTCAACATCTGTGTCTATGTCGTTAACGCTCCATTCCTCAATATTGAGATAAGGCCGGTCATTGAAAATGTTAATGTAATCTTCAGAAGAATCCTGTCTCTCAGTGATAGTTGTTGCATGTTTATATTTCATCACCAGCTTTGCATTTCTTGGCCGGCATTCCGGTGCTGAGTTGTTAATAGTTGCGACCAGGGGAAGGGCTCCCTCTACCACTTCAACACCTCTTTCCAACCGTCTTTTAATTTTAATTTTTTTTCCGGTTACACTAATGATCTCTTCAGCATAGGTAACCTGCGGTATACCAAGTTTTTCAGCAACCTGAGGACCAACCTGTGCAGTATCACCATCGATTGCCTGTCTTCCGGAGATAATAAGATCAAAATTTTTAATTTTGCGAATAGCGCAGGCAAGCGCATAGCTTGTAGCAAGCGTATCAGCACCCGCGAAGGCCCTGTCGGTAAGCAGGTAACCCTGGTCAGCTCCTCTGTATAATCCTTCCCTTATAATTTCCGCTGCACGTCCCGGTCCCATGGTAAGTAATGTAACAGTTGTACCGGGAAACTGATCCTTTAAGCGCAAAGCTTGTTCCAGGGCATTTAGATCTTCAGGGTTAAAAATGGCAGCCAATGCAGCTCTGTTTACGGTTCCGTCTGCCTTCATGGCATCCTTGCCTACATTTCTGGTGTCAGGTACCTGCTTGGCCAGCACAATAATGTTGAGTCCTTTCATACTTATCAGATTTACATTTTGCTTTGTATTATTAAAAACCGAAAAATTCGGTTGATGATTTCCGGTAACTGATAACCTCATTTTTGCTACCTTAGCCGAAAATATCTGACAAATATAAAATAAAAATCAAAAAGATTTCCCTTATCTGAAATGAGCAAACACCAGGATAAAGAAATCAATTATATTTCTCTGATTATGTTATATTTACATATGTTAATTTACATACATGACTGTTTTTGTTATTTAGAACAAATAACAATTGGGAATATGATCCAAAAGAAAAATCCGGTTAATAGTTCGATAGTATTCAGCAGCTCAAATATTTAACTGAGAATTTTTATAAATGCTTCAGGGATGCAATTATTTCTCAGCATATATAACTACAGAACCGGCAATCTCCTTCAAAAAGGGGATTTTTTCACAAATACTACCGAAAAATGATACAGGTTTAATTAATAAGGAAGGTACTATTGGATGAAGAAAATCATATGGAATAATAGTTACATTTTTAAATCCGGTTTTTTCTAATAATTTTTTCATTTTCCATCTTACAATAGCCGTTTCATCAGGAGAATCACCAAGCCATTTTTTAATAAACGGAACATTCTTCTGGATGAAAATCTGTGGATTAATCATGTTAGGTTCTGCAAAAATCATCCTTCCCCCGGGTTTTAAAACCCTGAAAATTTCAGCAGTTGAAGTTTCATAATTTAAATGATGCAATACTGAACTTCCATATACCACATCAAAAGACCCGTTGTCAAAACTCATATTCATGGCATCATCCCTTATAAACCGGGCTTCTTTCACTTTCAGTGATGCCTGTTCCAACAGATCCTCAGAAATATCAATTGCTGTAATATTTGCATGTGTACTATTAAAAACTTTTTCAGTGAAAAGTCCTGTTCCACAACCTAATTCCAAAACATTGTCTGATGAAGAAATATTACCTAAACTGATAAAAAAATCAGCTCTGCGGTTTGCTCTTATTCTGCCTGCCTTACTTCCCCAGCCCCAAATATCTTCTGCATTTTGACTAATTTTTTTTCCATGGGCTATTTCATGTTCGAGTACATCATTATTTTTCATTCGGATTGAGATAAATTAAGTATTAGTCGTTTTAACAACAAAATTAAAATTCCTGAATTTAAATAAAAATTTGCTATTACAGTTATTTACACTTTCATTTTACTAATATTTCTGATATAGTTATGATTAATAATTCTACTCCCATTATTTTTCAATTATACGATAGAAAACAGGTTAGGAATGATTGGTGATCATCACCCTCTAATATCTCGTTAAAGAATAATCATCTGCTTCGGAGATAATATTTCTTTCCTGACAGACGAAAAAACACCTAAAGTAAGAGCATAAAAAACCCGGAAAAAATTCCGGGTTTTTCAATGAATACTTAATAAGGTAATTAAGCCTGAGCTGTAGGACCTCCAAAAGAAAAAGGAGGCAGGCCGCCCTCCTGGCCGCCAGCACCGCCGGATTTTTTAACCGGTCCGTGAACCGACTCATACTTGGAAATATTATCCTGTAAAGCATGAAGAAGACGTTTTGCATGTTCCGGAGTCAGAATTATTCTTGACTTAACCTCTGCCTTGGGGACACCGGGCATCACCCGTATAAAATCAAGCACAAATTCAGATGAAGAATGTGTAATAACTGCCAGGTTTGAGTAAACACCCTGAGCAACATCTTCTTTGAGTTCAATATTAATCTGATTCTGGTTTCTGTCTTTATTCTGATCGTCTTCCATAGCTATATTACATTATCAATTTTGTTCGTCTTCGAGTACTTCGGCATCCACATCACTGGCCGATTTTGCAGCAACCAGGCTGTCGTATTCTTCCATTGATCCAACAATAATGTTATTATATTCCCTCAATCCTGTACCAGCAGGAATAAGGTGACCTACAATAACATTCTCTTTCAGGCCTTCGAGGTAATCAATCTTGCCAAAGATTGCAGCTTCATTGAGTACCTTCGTTGTTTCCTGGAAGGAAGCAGCCGAAATATAACTCTTGGTCTGCAATGCAGCTTTGGTAATACCCTGAAGTATCTGACTTGATGTAGCAGGAACAGCATCACGTGCTTCAATGGGTTTTTGGTCTCTGCGCTTCAACTGTGAATTTTCATCCCTCAGTTTGCGTGCTGTAATAATCTGTCCGGCTTTGGAATTAGGTGAGTCACCCGGCTCCACAACAACTTTCTTACCGTAAATCCAGTCATTCTCGTCCATAAATTCCCACTTATCAACAACCTGTTTTTCGAGGAATTTGGTATCACCCGGATCCACAATATCAACCTTGCGCATCATCTGACGAACAATTACTTCGAAATGCTTGTCGTTAATTTTCACCCCCTGTAGACGGTAAACCTCCTGCACTTCATTAACAATGTACTCCTGAACCTTTGTAGGTCCTTTGATTGCCAGAATATCAGCAGGTGTAATAGCGCCATCGGATAATGGGATACCGGCCCTTACATAATCGTTCTCCTGTACCAGAATCTGTTTTGAAAGCGGAACAAGATACTTTTTGACTTCACCCGATTTCGACTGGATGATAATTTCACGATTACCACGTTTGATCTTACCGAAAGAGACTTCACCGTCAATTTCAGATACAACTGCTGGATTGGAGGGGTTTCTGGCCTCAAATAACTCAGTTACTCTAGGCAGACCACCGGTAATATCACCAGATTTACCAACAGCTCTTGGTATCTTAACCAGAATCTCACCAGCCTTAACAGAAGCGCCTTCGTCTACTACGATATGAGCACCAACCGGGAGATTATAAGCCTTGAGCACCTGATTATCCTTGTCCATAATCCGGACAATCGGGTTCTTGGTTTTATCCCTGGTTTCAATAATCACTTTTTCTTTAAATCCTGTTTGCTCATCTGATTCTTCGCGGAAAGTTATACCTTCAATGACATTTTCAAATGAGATCTTACCCGTTGATTCAGAAATTATTACAGCATTATAAGGATCCCATTCACAAATAAGTGTTCCTTTCTCGATCGGATCCCCGTCTTTCACATAGAGACGTGAACCATAAGGAATATTATGAGTGGTCAGTGCTATATTGGTATTTTTATCAACAATGCGAATTTCAGCAAGACGGCCAATCACAACGTCTACTTTCTGTCCTTCCTTATCAACTGTTTCAACAGTTCTCAGTTCTTCAATATCAGCGATACCATCATATTTTGAAATTACGCTTGAATCAGAGGTAATATTGGATGCAGTACCACCCACGTGGAAAGTACGCAGAGTAAGCTGCGTTCCTGGTTCACCGATTGACTGTGCAGCAATCACACCAACAGCTTCACCCATCTGAACCATACGACCTGTAGCCAGGTTACGTCCGTAACACTTGGCACAAACACCTTTCTGCGATTCACAGGTAAGTACTGAACGAATCTCAACCTGCTCGATAGGAGAATCCTCAATTATTCTGGCAAACTCTTCTGTGAGCTCTTCTCCGGATCCAATGATAAGCTCACCTGTTAGCGGATGATAAATATCATGAACAGTAGAACGTCCCAGAATTCTCTCATAAAGGGTTTCAACCACCTCTTCGTTCTTCTTAATCGGAGTTGCAACCAGGCCTCTCAATGTACCACAGTCAAATTCTGTAATAATCACATCCTGAGACACGTCAACCAACCTTCTGGTAAGATAACCGGCATCAGCTGTTTTCAGCGCAGTATCAGCCAGACCCTTACGGGCACCATGAGTAGAAATAAAGTACTCCAGTACAGATAGTCCCTCTTTAAAGTTAGAGAGAATCGGGTTCTCAATAATCTCAGAACCTGTGGCACCAGACTTCTGTGGTTTGGCCATCAATCCCCTCATACCTGATAACTGACGAATCTGCTCTTTAGAACCACGGGCTCCGGAATCAAGCATCATATAAACAGGATTGAATCCCTGATTGTCGGAAATCAGCCTGTTCATAAGAGTTTGGGTCAGCTTTGCATTGGTATGTGTCCAGATATCAATAATCTGATTATAACGCTCATTATTGGTAATGAAACCCATGTTATAATTGTTCAGTACCTCGTCAACAGCCTGGTAACCTTCATTGACCAGTTCGGTTTTTTCAGCCGGTACGATAACGTCATCAAGATTAAATGACAAGCCACCTTTAAAGGCCATCTGGTAACCAAGATGTTTAATATCATCCAGGAATTTGGCTGTCTTGGCGGTTCCGGTTTTCTTAAGTACCATACCTATAATTTCCCTAAGGGACTTTTTGGTAAGGATCTCATTGATATAACCTACTTCTTTTGGTACCACCTCGTTAAAGAGTACACGACCAACTGTAGTTTCAACGAGGGTGGGTTTCATTTCACCCTCTACTTCCATATCAATGCGAACCTTAACAACGGCATGCAGGTCAACCTTCTTCTCATTATAAGCAATATTCACTTCTTCCGGAGAATAGAAGATTAATCCTTCACCTTTTACAGGATGTTCCGTAGTATTCTTGCGGCCTTTGGTAATATAATACAGACCAAGTACCATGTCCTGTGACGGGACGGTTACCGGAGCACCATTGGCCGGGTTGAGAATATTATGAGAAGCAAGCATCAGTATCTGGGCTTCCAGTATAGCAGCATTACCAAGGGGCAAATGCACAGCCATCTGGTCACCATCAAAGTCTGCATTAAACGCAGTACAAACAAGTGGGTGTAACTGAATAGCTTTACCCTCAATCAATTTAGGCTGGAATGCCTGGATACCCAGACGGTGCAGTGTAGGAGCACGGTTTAGCAAAACAGGGTGTCCTTTCAGCACATTTTCAAGGATATCCCATACTACCGGATCCTTTCGGTCCACAATTTTCTTAGCCGACTTAACAGTTTTTACAATACCACGTTCGATCAGTTTTCGGATAACGAAAGGTTTGTATAATTCTGCCGCCATATCCTTTGGCAATCCACATTCGTGCAGCTGGAGTTCAGGCCCGACAACAATTACCGAACGGGCAGAATAATCGACCCTTTTACCAAGCAGGTTCTGGCGGAAGCGTCCTTGTTTACCTTTTAAGCTGTCGCTTAATGATTTCAAAGGACGATTTGCATCAGTTTTTACTGCATTTGATTTACGTGAGTTATCGAAAAGTGAATCGACAGCCTCCTGCAACATACGTTTTTCGTTACGGAGGATTACTTCCGGAGCCTTGATCTCAATAAGTCTTTTCAGTCTGTTATTACGGATAATAACCCTTCTGTAGAGATCATTCAGGTCGGAGGTAGCAAAACGACCTCCATCAAGTGGTACCAGTGGCCTGAGTTCAGGCGGAATAACCGGAACCACTTTCACTACCATCCATTCGGGACGATTCACACCTTTTGATGCACGGAATGCCTCAACAACCTGTAGCCTTTTTAAAGCTTCATTCTTGCGCTGTTGAGAAGTCTCTGTATTGGCTTTGTGTCGGAGTGAATATGAAAGATCATCCAAATCAAGACGTGAAAGCAGCAGATGCAATGCCTCTGCTCCCATACTTGCAATGAACTTGTTTGGATCATTGTCGTCAAGATGCTGGTTTTCTTTTGGTAATGTTTCAAGAATATCAAGATATTCTTCTTCAGTAAGAAAATCGAGATATTTAATACCATCTGCGGCTTTCACACCGGGATTGATGACAACATAACGCTCATAATAGATGATGCTGTCCAGTTTCTTAGTGGGAAGGCCAAGAAGGTATCCTATTTTATTTGGTAATGATTTGAAATACCAGATATGAGCCACCGGAACAACCAGGGAAATATGTCCCATTCGTTCACGCCGTACTTTTTTCTCAGTAACTTCAACACCACACCTGTCGCAGACAATACCTTTGTAACGAATACGCTTGTATTTTCCACAATGACACTCATAATCTTTCACAGGACCGAATATACGCTCACAAAATAATCCGTCGCGTTCCGGTTTATAAGTACGATAGTTGATGGTCTCAGGCTTAAGCACTTCACCACTGGAGCGTTCCAGAATCTCCTCCGGTGAAGCCAGTCCTATAGAGATCTTTGTAAAATTACTCTTTACTTTGTTATCTCTTCTGAATGACATATGCTGAATATTAAATTAAATTAAATATAAACATAGCATGCCGCGAAGGCATACAAGTTAACACATAAATGAACCTAGGTCAGATTCAGACTTAATCCCAGTCCTCTGAGTTCATGCAGCAGCACGTTCAGTGATTCAGGAATACCCGGCATAGGCATAGGCTCACCTTTGACAATGCTTTCATATGCCCTTGCACGACCTAAGACATCATCAGACTTAACAGTAAGAATTTCCTGTAATATATGGGAAGCACCAAATGCCTCGAGTGCCCAAACCTCCATCTCACCAAAACGCTGACCACCAAACTGTGCTTTACCACCCAGTGGCTGCTGTGTAATGAGTGAATAAGGTCCGATTGAACGGGCATGCATCTTGTCATCCACCATATGGCCGAGCTTAAGCATATAAATAATTCCAACCGTAGCAGGCTGATCGAAACGGTCACCTGTACCACCATCATACAGGTATGTCTTACCATAATTTGGAATTCCGGCTTTTTCGGTGTATGAATTGATATCATCAATCTTGGCTCCGTCAAAAATAGGCGTAGCAAATTTCACTCCCAGTTCTTTTCCGGCCCAGCCAAGAACAGTTTCATAGATCTGTCCGAGGTTCATACGGGAAGGCACACCAAGCGGATTCAATACAATATCAACAGGTGATCCGTCTTCAAGGAACGGCATATCCTCGTAACGTACAATACGCGCAACGATACCTTTGTTACCATGTCGTCCGGCCATCTTATCACCAACTTTAAGCTTACGCTTCTTGGCAACATAAACCTTAGCCATCTGAATGATACCTGCGGGTAGTTCGTCTCCAATCGTTAGGTTATATTTCTTACGCTTGTAAGCTCCATCAATCTCTTTATACTTAATAATATAATTATGAAGCAATTGTTTGATGGTATCATTCTTAGCCTTATCAGTTGTCCATTTTCCAGGATTAACATTGAGGTAATCAATTTCCTGAAGAACTTTCTGACTAAACTTCATTCCTTTGGGAACAATGTCAACATTCAGATAATCCTTGACACCCTGTGATGTTTTTCCGTTCACGAGAATAAACAACTTATCGATAAGCCTTCCTTTCAGTTCTTCAAGGCTGCCATTCATCTCTTCCTCAATCTTAGCCAAAACAGTTTTTTCAGAAGGTTTTCCTTTCCTGTCGCGAACTGAGCGGGAGAATAATTTTTTATCAATTACCACACCATAGAGTGAAGGAGAAGCTTTAAGTGAAGCATCTTTCACATCGCCTGCTTTATCACCGAAGATGGCACGTAAAAGCTTTTCTTCCGGGGAAGGATCAGATTCACCTTTCGGTGTGATCTTACCAATCAGAATATCACCGGGCTGAATATTGGCACCGATTCTGATAAGTCCGTTCTCATCGAGATTTTTCGTAGCTTCTTCACTTACATTCGGAATATCGGCAGTAAGCTCTTCAAGTCCGCGTTTTGTATCACGTACTTCCAGCACATATTCATCAATATGGATGGAAGTAAATACATCTTCACGAACAACTCTTTCAGAAATCACAATAGCGTCCTCAAAGTTATATCCCTTCCAGGGCATAAATGCCACCTTAAGGTTTCTACCAAGCGCCAGTTCACCCATTTCTGTTCCATAGCCCTGGGTAAGAATCTGTCCTTTTTCAACTTTCTGTCCCTGTTGAACAATCGGCATCAGATTTACACAGGTACTCTGGTTAGTCTTCTGGAATTTTGGTATATGATAACGTTTGATATCATCTTCAAAACTTACAAAACGTTCCTCTTCAGAGCGAGCATAACGAACAACAATTTCATTTGCATCCACGTATTCGATGACACCATCTCCTTCGGCAACTATGAGTAAACGGGAATCCTTGGCTACCACACTTTCGATACCTGTTCCAACGACTGGCGCTTCAGGTTGAATAAGTGGTACAGCCTGGCGCATCATGTTTGATCCCATCAATGCACGGTTTGCATCATCATGTTCGAGGAACGGGATGAGCGATGCAGCGATGGAAGCAATCTGATTAGGTGCCACATCCATCAGGTCAACTGAATTACCTTCAGCAAGGGGAAAATCACCATCGTAACGAGCTTTAACCTTGCTGCTGCTGAATGTTCCGTCATCATTAAGTTTGGCGTTTGCCTGGGCAATAACCTTTGCTTCTTCTTCTTCGGCACTCAGGAAAACCACACCTTCATGATCCAGCACAACTTTTCCCTCATTTACACTACGGTATGGAGTTTCAATAAACCCGAGGTCGTTAATCTTTGCATATACACATAGAGAAGAAATAAGACCAATATTAGGACCTTCCGGAGTTTCAATAGGACAAAGTCGCCCATAGTGCGTATAATGAACGTCACGCACCTCAAATCCAGCTCTTTCGCGAGAAAGACCACCTGGACCCAGAGCAGACATACGACGTTTATGCGTCATCTCAGCCAATGGATTTGTCTGATCCATAAACTGAGAAAGCTGGTTTGTACCAAAGAATGAATTAATTACTGAGGATAAGGTCTTGGAGTTGATCAGATCAATCGGCGTAAAAACCTCATTATCACGCACGTTCATTCTTTCACGAATAGTTCTTGCCATACGGGCAAGACCTACACCAAACTGATTTGCAAGCTGTTCACCAACAGTTCTTACGCGTCTGTTACTCAGGTGATCGATATCATCCACATCCGTTTTTGAATTAATCAACTCAATAAGGTAACGAATAATTTTAATGATATCTTCCTTGGTAAGGACTTTGGTATCAATCGCTGTTGTGAGCCCCAGTTTCTTATTGATCCTGTAACGTCCAACCTCACCGAGGTCGTATCTTTTATCGGAGAAAAATAATTTATCAATTACATCTCTTGCAGTGGCTTCATCAGGTGGCTCAGAATTTCTGAGCTGTCTGTAAATATGCAGTACTGCTTCCTTTTCAGAGTTACATGGATCTTTCTGGAGTGTATTGTATATAATAGCATAATCAGAAAGATTCTGATTTTCTTTATGCAATAATATAGTAGGGGAACCTGAATCAACGATCATGTCAATATGTTCAGGTTCGAGAACAGTTTCCCTGTCGATAACCACTTCATTACGTTCAATGGAAACCACCTCACCCGTATCTTCATCCACAAAATCTTCCACCCAGGTTTTAAGTACTCTGGCAGCAAGTTTACGGCCAACTACTTTTTTAAGAGCAGTTTTCGAAACTTTAAATTCATCTGCGAGATCGAAGATTTCAAGAATATTTTTATCATTTTCGTAACCGATAGCCCTCAGCAGAGTAGTTACCGGTAATTTTTTCTTACGATCGATATATGCATACATGACATTATTAATGTCGGTAGCAAATTCGATCCATGAACCTTTAAAAGGAATGATCCTTGCTGAATAAAGTTTTGTACCGTTGGCATGCAAGCTTTGTCCAAAGAATACACCAGGAGACCGGTGTAACTGTGAAACCACAACTCTTTCAGCGCCATTAACTACAAAAGTACCTCTTTCGGTCATGTAAGGGACCGTAC
>DASQZP010000645.1:0-2822 GCA_035638655.1 Bacteroidales bacterium | reverse complement strand
GGTTTGAGGGTATTGAAACACTTAAAGAATTTACACTTGTAGATAGTGAACATGAGATCAACCGGTTGTTGTCAGAAAAAAAGACTGTGTTGGCTGAAGGTGCCCAGGGTACGCTGCTGGACATCGATTTTGGGTCATATCCTTATGTAACATCCTCTAATACCATCTGTGCGGGTGCATGCACCGGACTTGGTGTGGCCCCAAAAACCATCGGAAAGGTCTTTGGAATTATGAAAGCTTATTGTACCCGCGTGGGTAGCGGTCCGTTCCCTAGTGAACTTGAAGATGCCACTGGCGACAAGCTCCGTGAACAGGGGCATGAATTTGGTTCAACCACCGGCCGTCCGAGGCGCTGTGGCTGGCTCGATCTGCCTGCATTGAAATATTCCATTATGTTAAACGGAGTGGATGAAATATTCATGACCAAGGCTGATGTACTATCCGGTTTTGATGCAATAAAGGTTTGCACCGGTTATAAAACGGGTGGTGAAACTATTGATTATTTTCCCTATGAAATCACTGATGACCTGGAGCCTGTTTATGTCGAATTGCCTGCATGGAAACAGGATCTGACAGGTGTTACTTCTGCCAACGATCTGCCAAAAGAATTGTTTGATTATATCCGGTTTGTACAGGGACATCTGAAAGTACCGGTAACTATCGTATCTGTTGGTCCTAACAGGGATCAGACCATATTTCTTAAGTAGTGTCTGTCTATAAATTAATAAAAAAGCCGATCATTTTTTGATCGGCTTTTTCTGTAATTACAGCTATTGTATATTTCTCTTAGCTCTGAATATTGGGTTGTTCCAGTCCATAGCCCTTTCTGCGGTCTTCTGCTTTCAGCAGGAAGGCAAAAACAAGTGCCAGCAATCCAAGCAGTGTAAATATCAAAATGTCATTTTCATAATCATACCTGATATTTAGCTTTTTATCTTTGATAATTTCAAAGGAACTGGATTTAAACTGCGTGTGCAGCTGATCAAGCATCTTTTCCTTATTCTGATCCAGACTGATATTACTGATACTTGCAAGATTATCGCTGACCAGTGTATTGTTTAATTGTTCAGTATTTATTTCATCCTGAGGAACGGGGACATAATTAGTATATGCCACGATAGAATCGACAATGCCACTGGTGGTTTTTTCGATGGCTATGTTCAGTTGTTTGCTGTCAACATTGGTAATATTCTTTTCCTGGAGTGCTTTGAAATAACTTTCCTTAACAGCTTTTCTGATCACTGTTTTGTTGGGGGAAACCGTAGGGTTTGAGGAACTCAGAACAATACCAAGTAGAAGCGGAATAAGCATCAGACCAATGTTCTGAATATAAAATATGAGGGCATAAGCTGTCCCGAGCTGTTTCTCGGGAATAATTTTTGGTACTGAAGGCCACATGGCAGAAGGAACCAGCGAGAATGCAATTCCAAGAATAATAACCATTACAGCAGCAAAAAACCACTGGTCGAGACCGGGAACAGCAAGAAATCCATGTACAACGATCAGCATGATAGCACCGATAATCATGATGGTTGCTCCCTTACCTTTCTTATCATATATACCGCCAAACAGGGGTGTCAGAAAAATAGTTCCGGCTGGCAGCAGACTTGGAATCAGTCCGGCCAGGTCGGGTGATACCTGGTATTTGTTGATGATAAAGTCAGTAGCATAAAATAAGAAGGGGAAAACAGCGCCGTAAAAAAGTACACATAAAATGGCGATGTACCAAAATGCCCTGTTGCCAATGATCATTATAATATCTCGGAGCCTGAAAGGTTCTTCCTCCTCTACTTCGATGTCTTTTTCTGAAGTATCGAGACGGATGTCCATAACAACGTATACGATAAATGAGATAAGACCGATCAGCATCAGAATAAAGGCAAGCACGATTGGAGCCCTGTAGGTAAAATGTTTAGCCAGAGGGAGTGAGATAGCCAGCGCCAGTGCTGTACCCAAACGAGCGATAGACATCTGAAGTCCCATAGCCAGGGCCATTTCTTTACCTTTAAACCATTTTACAATGGCTTTTGAAACCGTGATACCGGCTGCTTCAGTACCTACACCAAAGATGGCAAATCCTATAGCAGAAAGAAATACTTCTGTTTTGAAAGTCCCTATCAGGGGCATTGTCATTGTTGCTCCCGGAGGAAATGGTGCTGTTATGGCCCAGTAGTTAATTCCGGTTCCGATTACCATGAGTGCTGTTGCACCCAGACCGGTAAGGCGGATACCAAGTTTATCCAGAATGATGCCGCTAAAAATAAGCATCAGGAAATAAACATTAAACCAGGCATAGGCCGAAGTGTAGATACCAAAATCAGTACTTGTCCAACCCAGGGCACTTTCCAGAATGGGTTTAACAGGCGACATGGCATAATTGAAATAATAAGCACCAAACATGGCCAGCGATACAACAACCATGGCTGTCCAACGCGCTTTTGGTGATTCTCTCAATGATTTTCGAATAGTTTCAGTCATAATTATCTTTTTACTTTCAATACTTTTTGCTTATGGAAGCCAAATGTAAAATAAAATGAGAAACAAACAGGTATGTAAAATATGATTTTCATCATATTTTGATTAAAAATGTTTCGCGAAAATCATACAGAAGCCTTTCATGCAAGTGTAAGATGCTGAAAGTTAAATGGATTTCAGTGAGCTCAATGTAATATGTAAAATTTGTCTAATTTAGTACCTGATCCGGTTTATATCACCGGGTTTACTTTCCTGGTTTTGATTATTGATACTTGTCAAATAATAAAAATAAAGTGTGTCTTTTTTAACATTCGTATCCTTTATTGACGTTGTGTTGGCATTTGGGA
>DASQZP010000644.1:0-2499 GCA_035638655.1 Bacteroidales bacterium | reverse complement strand
ATTTGGAGACCTTATTGCAGTTGATAATTTAAACTTATCGATTGAAAAAGGCGAACTGTTTTCATTACTGGGATTAAATGGAGCGGGAAAAACTACAACGATTAAAATGCTATCCTGTTTAATTCGACCAACCAGTGGAGATGCCACGATTTTAAACAAAAATCTGATTAAAGATGCCCAGTTTATAAAACAAAGACTGAATGTGTCGCCTCAAGAAACAGCAGTTGCCCCCAAACTAAGTGTTTCGGAAAATCTAAAAATGATTGCAGGCATCTGCGGGATTAATAAAGAAATAATTTCTCACAAGGTAGATGAAATGATTTCAGTATTTAAGCTTGCCGATGTCCAAACTAAAAAGGCAAAATTGCTTTCCGGTGGAATACAACGCCGATTAAGCATTGCTATGGCTTTAATAACTGAACCGGAAATTCTATTCTTGGATGAGCCTACATTAGGACTTGATGTAATTGCGAGAAGGGAACTATGGGCAATAATTAAAAAATTAAAGGAAAACACAACGATTATCCTGACAACACATTATTTAGAAGAGGTTGAAGCTCTTTCCGACAGAGTTGCAATAATGCAAAAAGGAAAAATTAAGGCAATTGGAACGGTTGAAGAACTACTTAAACAGACAAGTTCAAAATCACTGGAAGATGCATTTGTTTTATTTAACGAGAAGGTATAAAAATGAAATCTTTATATTTTGCACAAAGGAATTTAAAAGAAATATTAAGAGACCCTTTATCGCTAGTTTTAGGAGTCTTGCTTCCTGTTTTCTTTATTTTTCTGTTTTCAACAATTTCAAAAAATGCACCCATTGACGTTTTTAAACCTGTGAACATTGTACCTGGCATAACAATTTTCGGATTCACTTTTACCACAATGTTTCTTGGACTCTTAATTGCAAAAGATAAAAGTTCTTCATTTTTAACAAGGCTTTTTATATCACCACTTAAGCCAAAGGATTTTATAATTGGATATTCCATTCCTCTTTTGCCCTTTTCATTGATAATTGGAATTGTTTGTTTGGTTATTGGAATTGTTGTAGGAGTCCCAACATCCTTGACACTGGTTTATACTTTGATTTCTTTCGTCCCGTATATTTTATTTTCAGTATTCATAGGGATATTCTTAGGAGTAATTTGCAATGAAACACAAATAATGGCAATTGGAAATATTTACATAATTGCAAGTGCTCTTTTAGGCGGTGCATGGATGGATTTGAATATTCTTGGAGACAATATAAAGAAGATTACAGAGGTATTACCATTCTCTCATGCGATTGAAGCTTCAAGGATTGTTTTATCCGGGAAACAAGATAATATTTGGATTCATTTATTGATAGTTAGTATTTATGCTGTCTTGTTTTTCTTGTTGGCTGTGTACTTTTTTAACAAGAAAATGAAATCTGATAATAAATAGGATGAATAAAATACGTTGCAAGCAGTATAAGTAATTTACTAAGTGCGCCTGGACAGGCCAGTGCTGCAAGCCCTTTGATAAGCAAAGCGTATATTTTGTGGCAGTCAAAGCGCTTTCGTTCCTCAAGCCTATTTCCAGGAGCTTTGATTAACTTTGTCAGAAATGCAAAGAACGTAAGCTACTCATACCGCCAGCCGTGTGTGGTGCATTGTAAAAACCCTGAATGAGTGTTTCAAAAAGAAAAACGTACCACAATTGTAGATGGCCGGAGCGCTAAAAGTCCGTTGGAGCACCTCTCACGATTTATCCCGCTTTAGCGGGACTACCGTATCCTGAAGAACCAAACGGGAGCATGCAAAAATTATAAACCGTAGTATAATATTTCAATTAGCAGTAGGCAATTGGCAATAGGCAATAGGTAATTAGCAATTGAAACCCTGCGGGGAAGTAGCCGATGCATAATTTGAACAACAGGTTGGTAAAAGTTGTCACCCAGTCTCCTAATGCTTATGAGGAATTGGAATTTTTGCAATATCGCAGTTATCGGACATTACTCATATTGGTGACCCATTGGGGCCCATAATTGGAAAAAAAACGATTAGAAAAAAACTAAATATAATGATGGATATCTGATTATTGAAATCAATTAAAATCTATGAATTCTTTTGTATCTTTGAAAAAAAGATGATTATGCAAGCCTATAAATTTGAAACAAAAATATCCAAAACGGGACAGATTAAGCTCCCCCTGAATAGTCAATTATTTGATAAAGAAGTAGAAATAATAATTGTTCCAAAGCAAGAAATAAAAACCACAAAACTAAAAGCTTCAGATTTTATTGATAAATGGAGTGGCTTTTTATCAAATACCGATACTGACGATTTAAAATATCGATACTTGACAGATAAATACAAGTGACTGATATGCGCCTTCTTATTGATACAAACATAATCCTGGATATTGCTTTAAAAAGAGAGCCATTTTATGAAGATTCAGCTGCACTATTGAAGAAAATTGATAACCATGAATTAACTGGATTTATTACTGCAACCACCATCACCGATATTTATTATA
>DASQZP010000643.1:0-2410 GCA_035638655.1 Bacteroidales bacterium | reverse complement strand
ATAGCAGTGAAGTCAGCGGACCTCAGAAATTAACCTATACCTTCAATGTCATCAGTAAGAAGGTGAATTTTATGTTGCCGAAAAAATTATCGATACCGGTATCCACTGACCCGAATTTAAACAGGTATCTCGATAAATCTGACTTAATACAAGTGGGAAATAAAGACATCTTGCGACGACTCTCCGCCCTGGGCATTGACAGAAACAGCGACATGATAGTGGCCATAAGGAAAATCTACAAGTACATAAGTGAAGATATCAAAACCACCGGGTTTTCTGGCAAAACAGATGCTATCACCACCCTGCGCCTGCGGGAAGCCAGCTGTAACGGGAAAAGCCGTCTGTTCGTGGCTATGTTGAGAACACTAGGTATTCCGTCGCGTCTTGTCGGCGGGCTAATCCTGAATTCGGGCAGCAAAACCGTCACGCATCAGTGGCTTGAAGTATTAATCGGTGATCAGTGGGTCACCATGGATCCTACAAACAGACATTTTGCGGTCACTCCTAAAAATTACCTGATCACTTATTATGGTGATGAGCCTTTTTTCAAACGGACCTCAAACGTTAATTTCAAATATATTTTTAATATTGAACGGGAAAATTTTACACGCAATGCCGATGTGGAAGGCCTTGCAGCCCATCCGCTCAATATTATGAATGCCTGGTCCCTGTTTAACAAGGCCGGTCTTTCAATGAGTCTCCTGAGGGTTATACTTTTAATCCCGCTGGGAGCGCTCGTAACCATTATTTTTAGAAATGTAATCGGGTTGCAAACGTTCGGAACATTTCTTCCGGCACTTATCGCTTCCTCGTTCAGGGAAACGAACTTATTATGGGGAGTAGTTGCTTTTTCTTCTATCATTGTGGTTGGATCACTGTTGCGCTGGGTAATTGACAAGCTTAAAATTACTCATACACCCAAACTTACCATATTGCTGGTCTTTGTTGTATTATCAATCCTGGTTATTTCGGCCACAGGTGTGCTAATCGATAATATGTACCTGGCGAAAGCAACGTTGTTTCCGCTGGCTTTGATGTCAATCACTATTGAACGTTTTGCGCTTTTAACACAGGAAAGCGGGGCCAAAGAAGCCTTCAGAATTTATACAAATACAATTATTACGGTAATCTTCTGCTACCTTGTTATTAACGCTGAAGTACTGCAGACCTTTGTAATGGCATTTCCGGAAACCTTGCTGTTGGTCATTGCTGGTGGATTGTATTTTGGGAACTGGGTTGGGATACGTGTAACTGAACTTGTTAGATTTAGAAAACTGATATTCAATGAAGAAAAGACAGCGTAAACAACCGGCCGTATTGGGCATGAACAAGCGTAATGTTGATTTTATATATAAGTATAATCAGCGTAAGCATTATAAACTTGCCGATGATAAAATTATTTCAAAATCATTGCTTGAAAAGCATAATATCCCAACCCCTAAGCTGATAAAAGTATACAAGCATTTCTTTCAGCTCAGGAATTATACTGATGAGCTGGCTGGCCTGTCGAATTTTGCCATAAAACCTGCCAATGGAAGAGGGGGTGGGGGTATTGTGATTATCGATGACTATATTAATGGTAAATGGATTACTACCTCAGGAAAATCACTCGACAAGCGGGATATGTATCAACATGCTGCTGATATCCTCAGTGGTGTGTATTCCCTGGACAATACCAACGATTCAATTATCATAGAGGACAAGATACAGCTACACCCGGTGCTTAACAATATTACTTATAAAGGCATTCCGGATATTCGTGTGATTGTCTTTAAACAGGTGCCTGTAATGGCGATGATGCGCATCCCTACCAGTCTTTCTGATGGCAAAGCAAATTTACATGCGGGCGGAATTGGGGTAGCCATTGATATAAAAACGGGAATTACCTTTGTGGATCCTCTTTATTCAAAGGATGAAATTCATCCTGACAACGGACAAAAAATTACAGGGATAACCATTCCTCATTGGGAACAGATAATAGTCATTTCAACAAAGATTCAAAAAATAGCTCCGCTGCCATACATGGGTATTGATTTTATTCTTGACGAAAGGTATGGTGCGCAAATACTGGAATTAAATGTACGTCCGGGTTTAGAAATACAAAATGTTAACGGAAAGGGCTTGTATTCCGAGCTCAGCAAAATTGGAAGTAATCATGAATAAACTACATGTAATAAAACAATATGTCCTGCCTTTTCTTATCATGTTTGTGCTCATCTCTACCAATTATTTTAATAAGGTAGGTTTTTTTGAAGACTGGTTTGTAGCCGGCAAGGATATTGATGTGGTTATTAATACAGATTTTCGGAACAGTCAGAACACAAACAGTGAAAACCTGGCGTTGGGAGAAACAACCGACTGGGATTTAGAAAGTGGTTTTGTATCCACCAATCCGCTGATTATTTCAGCA
>DASQZP010000642.1:0-3147 GCA_035638655.1 Bacteroidales bacterium | reverse complement strand
CAGACCATTTGCATAGTTGTCGCGGTATCGATACTCTCACTGGTAATCGCGACCACCGCATCCTGTTCCGGAAAAACCATGCTGAACTGCCCGAAAGCGCCATCGGCGCGGAAACCGCCGGGAGGATTCATCCAGAACTGGTAGCCGTAACCAAATCCCCAACTACTGTCGTTATGGCCGTTTTCGATTTGTTTTGACGAAGCCCTGGAGACCCATTCTTCACTAATCACTCTCGTCCCGTTCCACATCCCTCTCTGCAAAAACAACTGGCCGAATTTGGCCAGGTTTTCGGTTTTCATCCGCAGATGCGAAGCACCCATGTTAATCCCTTCAAAATTTTCGGTCCATGTGGCATCGGCAATGTCCAGCGGTGCGTACAACCGCGGGTGCAGGTATTCATGGGCTGAATAACCGGTGACACGTTTAACGATGGCGCTCAGCATGAAGCTCGCCCCTGAATTATATAAAAACCGTGAGCCCGGCTCAAACTCCACGGGGATGCTTAAAAACGTCTTTTCCCATGGAACGCCCTCCGGCGAGGCTTCGAGTGCCATGATAGAATCATGGGCATGGCCAACAGACATGGTCAACAGATGTTTAACCCTGAGGTTGGAGAGGTTTTCACTGACATTGTGCGGCAGCATATCGGGGAAAAACGAAATAACGGGATCGTCCACTGTCAGGTAGCCTTCCGAGACAGCGAAGCCGATGGCGGTGCTGGTAAAACTCTTGCTGGCTGAGTACAACTGTTGCCTGTGTTCCGCAGAATAAGGGGCCCAGTAGCATTCGGCCACAACGTTCCCGTGCCTCAGTATCATCAGGCTGTGAAATTCCTGGCCGCCGTTTGCCACCGCGTCCAGGAATTGTTGAATGACAATGGAAGAAATACCCTGTTTCCCGGGTATGCTTCGTGGTAAGACAAAGGGTCCCGTGATCATATCATTCAAATCGGCGGCCTTTATAACAGGCAAAAAACTAAGCCCGGCCACACCCAGGCCGGTATTTTTAATGAAACGTCTCCGGTTAACCATGTTTTTCTCCTGTTTGATTGGAATGTCAGATTTTAAATATAGTCAATCTGCGTTAAAAACATGACTATTGTTTTTTTTACAGATCGGCACGCTGATTTTTTGGTCTTTTTTCCATTAAGAAGAAAAGGGAAGCCATGAGCCATATCGTTGATGCTGAAAAAATAAGGTACAATGGTGAAATCAGAATTCTTTTGCACTTTTCGTCCCACAGGGATACGATACACATGATACGGGATTTGCCGGGAAGCTTTATAAAGAACGGAGGAATGGTTGAAGGCTCATCGTTACCGGGAAACCACCATAAGGTCCTATATGGATGGTTTGTATTCCTTTTTCAGATTTTTAACGGGTAAACCAATTGAAGAAATCAAGGCAGAAGATGTCACCAGGTTCAACCATGATTACATACTCAGGAATGGTTATAGCATATCCACACAGAACCAGGTAATAAGTGCCTTAAAGATTTTTTTCAAACTAAATAAACTTGGGAAATTAAACATAGAGATCGAAAGGCCGAGAGGAGAAAAAAAGTTACCAAGCGTATTAACAGAGGAGGAGGTAAGTGCTTTATTCCAGGCAATTAGCAACAAAAAGCACAAGACCATGCTTGTACTGATTTTTACGTGTGGTTTAAGGCGCTCGGAGGTTATAAATCTTAAGATTCCCGATGTCAACTCAAGATTACAGGTTTTAGAAATCAGGGACAGTAAAGGGGCAAAAGACAGGATTATACCAATAACGGATGATATTATAAAATTTTTACAGGATTATTACCGGGAATTCAGGCCCCGCAGGTGGCTGTTCGAGGGGGGAAAAGCCGGGCATCCTTATAGTGCTTCCAGCTTACAGCAAGTATTCACTCGTGCCAAGGAAAAGTCACGTATCAACAGGAAAGCCACACTGCATACATTGCGGCACAGTTATACCACCTGGCATTTAGAGAGAGGAACAGATACCAGGATAATACAGGAGTTATTAGGTCATGCCAGCATAAAGACGACGGCAAAATACGAACATGTTTCGAGGCGACTTTTAAGGAATTTACCCAATCCGTTTGATAATTTAAAATTATAATTTATATCTTTAGACAAGAAACCGTACCGGGATTTATTGTGCAACCGGTTTGGCATTTATTACGAACACATGCGTACATATAAGTAGTTTAGGAATGGTATGTATGTATTTTTATGCACATAAAAAACGTTATGGGCAATCTAAAATAAGGACATGCGACGATTGAATTTATTATTATTAAGCATCTTACTATCTGTTTCTTGTATGGCTCAGACTTTCCCTATTCCGGCTGAAAGTGCCGAATGGAATGAAGATGATGTTGATCTTGAAAGTTATGGCCCCAGCCGTTACGGGGTAAGAATGCAAAGCCTGGAAGATACAATTATTAATAAAGTAACCTACAATGCTTTGTATCAGACTATATCAACATATTTTATTCAGACAGGTGAATGTGAGTATAATTTAAGCGGTCCTAATAAATCAATGGCATATCTTGGTGCCATCCGCACAGACGAAAATCAGGTGTTTTTCATTCCAGCTGAGGACTCTGTTTCTTATATAATCTATGATTTCTCTTTGAATCAAGGTGATACTATTAATTGGAGTAGACCAGATATTATTGAAAATTTTGTTGCTGCGGTTACAGATACTGATTCAATATTAATTGGAGGAAAATATCGCAAGCGAATAAGTCTCGATGTATATGGAACTCTTCCAGATCAGTGGATTGAAGGTATAGGTAGTATCAACGGACTATTTTCTACATTTGGTTATCGTTCATGGGAAAAGATTATTCATGAACTGATGTGTTATCGTGACAATGATATTATCTTCAACAATTTCGGTTGTAATGCGTGTGACATAATAAGCTCCTACAATAATATTGAAACAAAAAAGTACAAAATTTTTCCTAACCCAACACATGAGGAGGTAACTATTGAATTTCCTGATAATGTGTATCCTATCCGGATAAACATTTATGAATCAACCGGGAAATTAGTATTTCAGATTAAAGAAATTAAGTCTAATCCGATTAATTTAAATCTTGCAAATCTGAATAAAGGTATATTCTTTATTGAAATTATTAATAGAGATAAAAGCT
>DASQZP010000641.1:0-2280 GCA_035638655.1 Bacteroidales bacterium | reverse complement strand
AGATTAAAATTTTAAAAGTCAGCAAAACAAAAATTAATCTGATAAGCCTGAATTTAATAAGCAAGCTGAAATAGTTCCATTTTCTCCTGCATCATCAATACATATTCTATTTGCTACGATTTACTTTTTATATCATGTACTAATAAATTTACCCAATTCCTGTTTTGTGCGCCACATCGACGCCCCAAAAATTGATGTTTGATAATCAATTAGTTAAGGTTTTAATATTTGGATTTTGGGTGTCCCGTTGTAAATTTAGGGCATGTTTGTACGAAAAAAGAAGAACAAAAGTGGCACACTCAGTATTCAGATAATATCAAAAACCAGGGGAAAATATAAAGTAATAAAAACAATCGGTTGTGCAAAGACAAAGCGGGAAGAAGAACTTATGGTTTTATTAGCCAATACAGAGTTGGAGAAGCTTCGAGGCAATCAACCACTATTTGTTGAGCATGATGATTTAGTAGTAGACAACTTTGTTGGTAGCATAGCAAATGACCATTTACAGATAGTTGGTTCAGGGCTAATACTTGGGAAAATTTATGACAAAATAGGTTATCCGAAGGATGGGTGTCCCAATTATTTTAAAAACCTTGTTTTGTGCAGGTTAGTATATCCTGGCAGTAAATTAAAAACAGTAGATTATTTTAGATGGCACTTAAACATTGATATTAGCGTATACACTATCTATCGTTTTTTGGATGAATTGAATTCAAAATTAAAACCAGAGATTGAGCAGATTTCCTTTGAATACACAAAAAAGTTATTAAAAGGTAATATTGGCGTAGTATTTTATGATATGACCACCTTGTATTTTGAGGCTTCAGAGGAGGATGATTACCGGATACCTGGTTTTAATAAAGACGGCAAGCACCAACAACCTCAAATTATGATTGGCCTATTGGTTAGCAGGCATGGATACCCAATCGGTTATCAAATATTTGAAGGCAATACCTCGGAAACAAAAACATTGATACCTGTACTTGAATCATTCCAGCAAAAGTTTGATATTGAAAAACCGATAGTAGTGGCCGATGCGGCCATGTTATCAGAAAAGAACATAACTGCTTTACAAAACAATGAATACCAGTATATACTTGGTGCAAGGCCTAAAAATGAAACAGACAAAATCAAAGAAAAGATACTGGGGCTTGAAGTCCAGGAAGATAAGCCGAAAGAACTAAAAAGTAAATACGGCCGGTTGATAGTCAGCTTTTCTTCTAAACGGGCACATAACGATAGAAAGAACCGGCAAAAAGGGATAAAGCGGCTTGAGAAAAGGGTCAAGTCCGGCAAGTTGACCAAAGAACACATTAATAACCGTGGCTATAATAAATATTTAAAATTGTCCGGTGATGTAAATATCTCTATTGATTACGGAAAATATGAAGCCGATAGTGTGTGGGATGGATTGAAAGGTTATGTTACCAATACGCATTTAAGCAGAAAAAAGGTGATTGGTAATTATAGCCAGCTTTGGCAGGTTGAAAAAGCTTTTCGCATTTCGAAAACCGATTTACGCATCCGTCCAATATACCACAGGTTAAAAGACAGGATTGAAGCACATATATGTATCTGCTTTACGGCATATGCCATCTATAAAGAACTGGAACGTTTACTCAAAGTAAACTGTATTGGGCTATCAGCTGAAAAAGCAATAGAACAAATCAGAGAAATCAGACAGCTCCAATATACCTTGCCCAAATCACGTCAAATTAAAACAAAAATCCTAAGGCCAACCGAGGTGCAGGCCCGGCTGCTCGAAATGAAAATTTAAGTGGGTGTCCCATTGCACAAGACAGGAAGTATATTGTCGATAATTCCCAAGTAAAATTTAGTAGCAGAATAGCCTAGTAGATAATTTCATTATTTGGATTCTACTATTTACTACCTGTATATATTTCTTGCAGATGGATGAAAATGAAATTTATGCTATGGGTTTGTTACGAATTAACAAAGTATAAACCTATCTTGCTACCAGGCAGGTCAACGAGATTATTTTTTGATTAATAAAGCTTTTGTGTGCACCAGACTATAACAGAATAGAGCAAGTCGATAATAGGCTTCTTTAAACCTTTTTTTAATCATTCTCCATTTCTTCTCTTTTTGTTTCAAGTGTTGTGGTAATTTCTTTAACCTTGCTCTCGCTTAGTTGATAGAAATACATGAACACACCTGAAAGTAATGCAGCTATAGCCGGAATAAAGCTAATCATTAGTTTTATGCCGTTTATTGTCTCTGCTGACTGGTCTATATTAGCCTGGAAATTGAAAAAAGCCA
>DASQZP010000640.1:0-3152 GCA_035638655.1 Bacteroidales bacterium | reverse complement strand
GAAAGACTTACAATTTCATCGGCTGCTACCTTGCTGCGTTCGGCCAGCTTGCGCACTTCCGCAGCCACAACTGCGAAGCCTTTTCCGTGTTCTCCGGCACGCGCTGCTTCAACAGCCGCGTTCAGCGCCAGGATATTTGTCTGGAACGCAATGTCATTGATAATGCCTATCTTTTCTGAAATATCCCGGACAGAGCTGAGACTGTCTTTGGCAGATTGACCTACTTTGTTTACGCCCTCTTCAGCCGAACGGGCAATTTGTTCTGTTTGTCTGGAATTATCCGTGTTTTGCTGGATATTGGAGGTCATTTCCTCCATGGAAGACGATACTTCCTCGGTTGAAGAGGCCTGCTCTGTGGCGCCCTGCGAGATCTGCTGGGATCCTGAACTAATCTGTTCACTGGCAGTGGCGATGTTATCACTGCCCTGCTGCACATCACCGATGATTTCACGAAGTTTCAAAACCATGTTTTGCAATGCATTGGTAAGTGCACCTACCTCATCTTTTCTGGTAAGAAATTCATTTTCTATATTGATGGTAAGATCACCGTCTGAAATTGCTTCACTCAGACCAACAGCTCTTTTCATGCCTGTTACAATTGATTGGGTAACCACAATGATCAGGATTACAGAAATAATTATTGACAACAACAGTACAATGGTGGCTACTGTAAAGATGTTCTTATTGGTCCCATCATACAGAACATCAGCAGTTTTGGATTCTTCATCAATGGATTGACTGAATGCTTCCATGGTGGTATTAACTGAATTTACATAACCGTTGGCCCTGGCATACATATTCTGCATCTCTGCATCAATTTTACCTGTGGAGTCTTTTTTTAATGACGGCACGATCTGATTTTCATACAGGTCAATCAATCCGTTTAATGCTACCTTAACTTCATTGTCCCACTGCTTTTCTTTGGCCATGTCCGACAAGGCATCTAATGATTGTGAGTCCATGGTAATTTCCGATTTAAGCTTTAGCCAGTTTTGGTTGGCAGATGCAAAATCACGGTCGATCATTACATCGGCTATAATTTTGTATGCTTTCAGGCCATTGGCTGCGGCTTCCTGTACTACCGTGGCGTCAGCTGCTTTTTCGTGCCCGGTATTTTGCAGGCTGGCCAGGTCAGTAATTTTTACCAGTTGATAAATAGTTGAACCGGTGAAAATTACCAGTACCAGCAGGAATCCAAACAGGATTTTTTGTCCGATTTTCAAATTGTTAAACTTCATGTTTTAAAATTTTAATTGTTTTATTGTCCTATATTTAACTGAAACCTAATGATGCCCGAAAGAGCTGAAGCAGTCAGTTGTTCTGCCCCGGGGTGAATGATGTATTGTAAGTCGGGTTGTACAGATAGTTTGTCATTAATTATGTATTGCCAGGTTAGCTCTGCCATAGATTCGTTATCAGCCATTACTGCTGCTGTATGCAGATAATCGCTTCCCATTGTGGCACGTCCTGCAGCCAGGGCGAGCATATCATCGGGCCTTTTTGCCAGAAGGCCCTTGCAGACAATACCGGCCCCAACATATAATGAGTTTATATTGATCACCTCGGGAGCCCGGCCGGATTGGATGAAAAGACCTGCATATCGATGGCGATCCGTTCCCGGAAAATATATTTTGGCGGATCCAAGGAGGTAGAAACCATAGTTGCCATTGGTCATGACCGAGGAATCGGAAATATGCGGATAATTTCCGCTGTGATAATATGAGCCGGCTTTTACAGTTATTTCCTGCCTGGCAGAAACAATACCGGTAAATTGTATTTCTGTAATAGAAAAGTAACCGTCACGTTTATTCAGGTGAAAGTCGGTATTATGCGGGTCGTGCTGCAAATCGCCCGGATTACCATTATAAACTGCTGTTGCAATGGTCCATTCAGGTGATATGCTGTATGATGCCAGCAATCCCGGAGATGTTTTTGGAAAAATAGAAACCGGCATATTGAGTGAAATATCCGGCATGATACCAAAAGAACTGTTGATCAGTGTACCGGCGATATCCACATTGGCAAATACTGAATTCATATCATGCAAACCTGCCAGTAATACCAAATGCCCGATTTTCTGGCTGTACCAGCATTCAAACAAATACGTGTGATTGCCATTCTCGATATTGGAGAGCATTTGCAGATCGCCGGCGTAAGTTCCACTGGGCAACCCGCCATGCGTATTCTCAATAAAAGTATGGAGAGTGCCGTTTTTCCACCAACCGGCTTTGTCAGTGGAAAAATAAAAGCCTGCATCCAGCATTCCCAGGTAGGTATAGCCGGTTTTTATGCCACCTGTAAAATTTCCGAAGAAATCACCTGTATAATTTAACTCAGGACGAAAAGGTGAATTTTTTTTCTGTGCCCACATACGGGGAGAAAAAAATGTAACAGAAATTGAGAATAATAAAATGATCTTATGAAAGTTCATGCCAGAAAGAATAATGTTTTGAAAATTGTAATTGTCTGTCTTGTCAACTATACAGCATAGTTATCCCTGTTTTCAACTTATATGTTTCAAAGTGAAATCAAACCAGGATAAATTCTGTTATCCCTAATGAATATCAGTATTTCTGGATTAGAATAAGTTACAACAGTTGGTAATCTGCAGCCGATTGTTTATTTTGACAGTTCATTCATCATAAAAGATAGTTATGTGAAACAAATTATTTTGATTATTTGCCGGTATTGAATCCCGGTTGCGCCAGGTAAGTTTAGTTACCATCAAAAGTAAAACCAGTGTTGGATTTAAAAAAGAGTGAATTGCCTTAAATTAGGGAGGAGATAAATTACGGGTGGAGGGTGGGGGAAATAGCTCAGACAGCTGAGTATATTGTACTATTTATTTTAAATGAGTATCGGATTATATTCTTAATTTAAAGTTATCATAATCAGAAATTAAACCGCTGTCTCTTAGTCCCCTTAAATGACTTTGGGATTAATACTCCCTCACACTACCCCTTACTCCCCTAAAGGGGTCTGCCCGCAATAATACTCCCTCAGACTGCCCCTTAGTCCCCTAAAGGGGGCAGCCCGCAATAATAATCCCTCACACTGCCCCTTAGTCCCCTAAAGCCTGCCTGCCGCACGCAGTACAGGCAGGGGGGCAGCCCGCGATGTAAATAATTTTTTTTAGGTGAAGAATACGATAA
>DASQZP010000639.1:0-5006 GCA_035638655.1 Bacteroidales bacterium | reverse complement strand
GCTTAGTTGTTTATGCGTACCCTGAAAGACTACTTCACCACCAAGCCTTCCGGCTCTTGGTCCGATATCAATAATTTCATCTGCTGCCAGAATTATTTCTTCATCATGTTCAACCACAATTACTGTATTACCAATCTCTTTCAATTGTTTTAATACATTAATCAATCGGTGTGTATCACGCGGATGAAGTCCGATACTGGGTTCATCTAAAATATAAAGAGAACCTACCAGACTACTGCCAAGCGATGTAGACAAATTGATCCGCTGCGATTCACCTCCCGATAAGGTAGAGGATAACCGGTTAAGTGTCAGATAGCCCAGACCTACATTCAGCAAAAAACTAAGCCGGCTGGTAATTTCCACCAACATTCTTTTGGCAACTTTTTCCTCATAGGAATCAAGTGTAAGATTAGTGAAAAACTCCATTAACTCATCAACGGGCATCATTACCAGTTCCTGAATGGAAGCACCACCAACCTTTACCCATGAGGCCTCCTTTTTCAAACGTGATTCCCCGCATTCCGGACAAATGGTTTTGCCCCTGTAACGGCTCAGCATGACACGGTATTGAATCTTATACTTTTTTTCTTCCAGGTATTCGAAAAAACGGTTCAGGCCATGAAAATACCGGTTGCCGGTCCACAACAGTTTTTTCTGTTCATCAGATAAGGCATAATAGGGTTTATGAACCGGAAAATCAAATTTGTCAGCATTGTAAACAAGTTTCTCCTTCCATTTACTCATCTTCTCCCCTTTCCAGCATACAATAGCATCTTCGTAAACAGAAAGATTCTTATCCGGAATTACCAGGTCCTCATCAATGCCGATTACTTTACCGTATCCCTCACAAACAGGACAGGCTCCCATGGGATTGTTAAAGCTAAACATATGCTCGGTAGGTTCCTCGAATTCCATACCATCCGCCTCAAAACGGTTACTAAATTCCTCGGTATACGGTTCTTCATCCATTACCTTTATTAAACAGGTCCCGTGTCCTTCGGTAAACGCAGTCTGAACAGAATCAGAAATCCGGCTTATCACATCCTCATCATCGATATGTCCTCCGGATACCCTGTCAATTACCAGGTTTACAGGATGGGCATGCAGGTCAACTGCTTCATCTTTCAAACTGTCAATGCGAAATACCTGACCCTCAATCTCTATTCTGGTAAGTCCCTCCTGCAATAGAATAGACAGGCGTTCCTCGATGGGCAGACGTCCGTTTTCCTTCAGCGGAGCCATTAGTAACATCCTGGTGCCTTCCTTTTTTGACATGATAAAATCAACAACATCAGTAACAGTATGCTTCTTAACGACCTTACCTGATACAGGAGAGATGGTTTTACCGACACGGGCAAATAACAATCGCAAATAATCATATATTTCAGTTGACGTACCCACTGTTGACCTTGGATTGCGGGTGTTAACCTTTTGCTCAATGGCAATGGCTGGCGGAATACCCTTAATCATATCAACTTCAGGTTTGTTGATCCTGCCAAGAAACTGACGAGCATAGGAAGACAAACTCTCAACATACCTGCGCTGCCCTTCCGCGTATATCGTGTCAAAAGCCAGTGATGACTTGCCGGAACCAGATAAACCTGTTATAACAATGAATTTATCTCTGGGAATAGTGATATTTATATTTTTTAAATTATTAACTTTAGCTCCCTGAATGGTTATTGCATTATCAACAGCAACTCTATTATTTGGCATAAAAATTGTTTTATCAGAAAAAATAAAAATTGTTTGGTTTATTAAAATAATTTGACAATTTTGCAAAGGTAAGACTTTTCAAAGAGAAAAATTTCTATTTGAAATATTACATACAGTAATTAACTTCAAAACCGGAGGAGCGCTTATACAACAACTCTACTTTTTTTAATTAAAAAGGAGGTAGTTTTGAAAACACTGAATCAATTGTCTGATCAGGAACTTGTAAAAAAGTTCGTGAATGGCGATCAATACTGTATGGAAGTCCTGATTAACCGGCACAGAAATAAAGTTTACACTTATATATTCCTTATTGTAAAGAACCATCATCTTGCAGAAGATATTTTTCAGGATACTTTTATTAAGGTTATAAAATCATTGCTGGAGGACAAATACAAGGACAACGGTAAATTTCTGTCCTGGGTCGTCAGAATATCCCATAACCTGGTTATTGATCATTTTCGTAAGGAAAAACAATTAAATACTTTTTCTAACGATGATTATGAAGCCGATATCTTTAATTCTCAAAAATTTTCGGATAAAAATGTAGAAGATCATATTATCTATGAACAGATCCATGAAGACGTTCGGAATCTGATCGAAGAACTTCCCGATGATCAAAAGCAGGTAATTCTGCTCCGTCATTATGCAGGACTTAGCTTCAAAGAGATTGCCGAGCAAACCAATGTAAGCATTAATACTGCACTTGGAAGAATGAGATATGCACTGATCAATCTCAGAAAACTTATTGATGAAAAAGACCTGACCCTTACGCAGTTTTAAGAAACAAGTATTTGGGATTAGTAACGGATTGACGATATGTGGATTTTTTCCACATGAATGTCCAATATATCTGTAGAAAATAAATTAAGTAATGAAATCATTTTATATACAGCTATTTACATATGTTTTATCCGGGTTTTTATAATTTCACAAATAATTAACATTTTACGCTTTTTGTTGAAATACAATAATTTACAAGAATTCCCCAGCCAGGCTGTGTGATTTTTCCACAATTTTAGCATGCATTAAATAATAATAAGGCAAGGCAAAGCGTTTTGAAGATACTTAATCGAAATGTATTACTTAATAAATTGCCTATGCTAAAGTATTCTACGCTCATCTATCTGATTAATTCACCGGAAAGACACTCATCAGAGCCTAAAGAGGTTATTCATACCGAACATGAAGATGATTTCAATGATGTGTACAATTATCTCGATGCTCAATCCAAAGATGTTAGCGAACAAACCGTACAAAACATCCTTGGTTTCATGAAATCGTATAAGGTTCTCGAGAATAAAAACGGAAAAAAAACGGGAATGATTATCAATTAACTTTTTTCCACCAAGACTTCTTCCAGCATTTATTTTTCCGGAATAGAAAAAATCAAAGCTTCTGATCTATGAATCAGGAGCTTTTTTTATGAAAATAATTTGTAATGTTTTCGATTTCTTCACGCAATAATCAGGATTGCTGATTTATGAAATAAACTGAATGGCAGGCAACCACCCCTGCCGTTTCTGTTCTTAAACGGCTGTTGCCCAGAGAAAGTCCATGAAATCCCATATTAAGAGCACGATCAACCTCCTCACCTGAAAAATCTCCCTCGGGTCCTATCATGATTAAGATTGATTCTCCCGGATGAATGCTATCGGCAATTTTTTCCTTGGGCTCATCATAGCAATGTGCAATGAATTTCCGGGTTGAAGCAGTATTATTTTCAATAAATTCAGTAAAGGATTGGAGTGGATTAAGCACCGGAATATATGCTTTTAAGGATTGTTTTACAGCTGAGACGATAACTCTTTGGACTCTCTCAGGTTTCAGAATTTTGCGCTCAGAATGTTCACAAAGAATTGGAGTAATTTCATCAATTCCAATCTCAGTGCATTTTTCAACAAACCATTCAAACCGATCAATATTCTTCGTAGGGGCCATGGCAATGTGAATATGGTAATTTCTTTTTTCAAAATCCTTCCTGACACCGGTAATTTTCAACAGGCATTGCCGGTGGTCTGCTTTTTCAATTACAGCATCATAAAAACCACCGTTTCCGTCAATCAGCTGAACAGCATCTCCATTGGTAAGTCTTAATACTTTCACACAATGGTGTGATTCACCCGCGTCAAGAATTGCATGATCATTTTGAATTTGTGTAGTATAGAAAATATGCATACTGAAAGTTTTATAAACAAAAATATAAAAATTAAAGCCATCCTGATGGGGATATCCATGATATATTAGCAATCAGATAATATCTGCCACTTCAGAGACTTGATTTATTTTTTGAAAAAAAGTTAGAAATCGGCTTCACAATGTAAGCTTTTATAAAAAATCGTTTATATTCATTTTGTGATAAATTTTAACATATGAAGATTGGATTAATATCAGATACCCATGGCTTTATTGATGAGAAAATTATTGCGTTTCTTTCGGAATGCAAGGAAATTTGGCATGCAGGCGACATCGGTAATTTAACTGTAATTGAGCAACTGGAAAGAATTGCAACAGTGAGAGCAGTTTTTGGAAATATTGACGGAACTGAAATCAGGCAAAAGTTCAAAGAAAAAGAATGTTTCAACGTTGAAGATGTAAATGTTCTAATGATGCACATTGGAGGGTATCCGGGGAATTACAGTAAGGAAGCCTACCATGAAATACGTTCTGTTTCGCCAAAATTATTTATCTCAGGACATTCGCATATTCTTAAAGTAATATTCGACAAGAGGAATCATTTATTACACATAAATCCCGGGGCTGCAGGTAAAAATGGGTTCCATATGGTTCGTACTGCTATCCGTTTCAAAATTGAATCTTCCGAAATAAAAGACCTTGAGGTGCTTGAGCTTCCCCGCCGATAATTAGTGTCTGTCCATAATGTCCGATATCTACGGAGCCATTTCTTCTTCCACCGGTTCAACTGCTTTGTCCCTGTTCTGGTATTTACGCATGAATAGATTATACTTACGGTCTGTTGCCAGCATATAGATATAGGATGTCTGCCCGCTGTGAACTTTCATTCTCCGATCTTTATTGCTAAGGCCCTTAATGATATTCACATAATTCTGATTGGATGACTGAGTTTGCATCACCCCGCGTGTATAACCAAAATAATACCAGGCTTTTCCATCAATATCCAGGTAAACGTCCATCAGATCACCGCTGCGCCTGTGTGCTATTTCTATCATACCGTCAACCGTACGGTTTACCTGGTGACCCATAATCGTGCCAATACCTATTTTTCCGTACGATACATAAGAACGGGTCTGTTGGTTCCACTTAAAATGTAC
>DASQZP010000638.1:0-2245 GCA_035638655.1 Bacteroidales bacterium | reverse complement strand
CACAGGGGATTTGTTTTGTGGGAAAGGTTGATCTGCCTGCATTTTTGCAGCAAAAGCTGAAGCCAAAGCGAGGAGAGATTATTGAAATTCCTGCTGAAGCGCCGGTTTATCAACCCGTGGTGGTAGGGGAAACAGAAGAAGAACTTAATGAACAGACATCACCTTACTATTACCTTCCGGAGATGGGAGAGGTAGCAGGCTCGCATATGGGTGCACATTTCTATACCATTGGTCAGCGTAAGGGGCTGAATGTAGGAGGTAAGCCGGAGCCATTGTTTGTGATTGCCACGGATATTGATCGCAACGTGATTTATACGGGTCAGGGAAAAATGCACCCCGGGCTGTTTCGCAATGGGTTATTTGTGAGGAAGGAAGAGTTGCACTGGGTGAGGCCTGATCTGGAAATGGTTCCCGGAGAAGAACGTGATTACCAGGTGCGTATCCGCTATCGCCAGCCTTTGCAGCAGGCCAGATTATTCTGCAGGGAAGAAGGGATGTACATTATTTTTGAAGATCCGCAGCGGGGCATTGCCGCGGGTCAGTTTGCCGCCTGGTATGATGACGGGGAGGTGATTGGTTCAGGGGTTATCAATGCCTGACCGGCATCTACTTAAGTGAAGCACGAACTGCAGCCGCACCTGAGGCAAAAATTCCGGTATCAGTTCCGGCAGTGATCAGGGAATAACCTTTTTTGATCCATGGATTCAGGAAATCAGCATTCGGTCCGAATATACCGGCAGGTTTTCCTGCCCGTTTGGCCTCATGGATAATAAGGTCGAGGTTTTCTGTTACTTCATTGTCCTGAATGAGGCCTGTTTTGTTCAAACTGGCGGAGAGATCAAATGGTCCGGCAAAAATTGCATCGATCCCCTGAACCTCCAGGATGGCTCTTATATTTTTAACCGCTTCCCGGTGTTCAATCTGCACGATAAGTGAAGTGTCTGCATTGGCCTGCTGAATATAATTGTTGAAATGCATGCCAAATCCGCTTGCCCGGGCCGGTCCGACACTTCGGTTGCCTTCAGGCGGGTATTTTGCATATTTAACGGCTCGTGCGGCTTCATCAGCTGTATTTACCTGGGGTACTATAATGCCTGAAACACCCAGATCAAGGATGCGTTTGAACCAGATCTCGTCGTTAAGGGGGATCCGCACCAGAGAGGAGGCTTTACCTTGTATGGTTTGCAGGATTCGCTGAATATCTTTCAGGTCGAACAGACCGTGTTCGGCATCAATGAAGATCCAGTCGAAACCCGATTCTGCCAGTATCCATGCCAGCTCGGGGGAGGGCAGTGATAGTAAAGCCCCTGTCAGTTGTTTTCCACTAATAAGTTTTTTTTTGAAAACAGCATCCATGATATTTTTATTTGGTTACGGGACGATTATGCAAGCCACATTCCTTTTTCTCTGGTTCTTCCCACCACCAGCGGCCGGCCCTTACATCCTCACCCGGGGCAACAGCCCTGGTACAGGGTAAACAGCCAATACTTGGAAAACCTTTATCATGTAAGGCATGATAAGGAATATTGTTTTCCCGTATATAATTCCACACATCTTCCTCCAACCAGTCAATCAACGGGTTGAGTTTTAGTAATCCGTTTCCTTCATCCCATTCCAGCATCTTGTTATTGATCCGGGTAACCGATTGGGCACGGCGTAGCCCGGTGATCCAGATATCCATACCTTTCAGCGCCCTTTTTAAAGGCTCGATCTTTCGTATATGGCAGCATTCTTTGCGATTTTCCACACTGCGGTAAAACAGATTAATGCCTTTTTTACTCACCATTTCTTCAACCCTGGCCGCATCCGGAAAGTAAATTTCCATACTAATGCCGTAATGCTCATTGGTTTTTTCTATCAAATCGTACGATTCCTGGAACATTCGGCCTGTATCCAGGGTAAATATTCTTGTTTCCGGGTCGATAGATGTGATCATATCAGTGAGAACCTGGTCTTCTGCCCCCAGGCTGCTGGCCAGAATGATGCGACCCTTATATTCTGAGAGCATCCGGCGCAGTGCCTGCTGCGGGGTTCCACCTTCAAGTTCCTTATTGAGTACCGTTATTTCCTGTTGGTTCATAATAATCTTTAATGATTTTTACGGTACAAAGGTAATAAAACCATATTAATCTTTAACCTGTTTTGGTTTGAGCGTTAACCGCAGTAGCAGGTATCCCAGCACACCAGCAATAAATGAACCTACCAGTATACCGATTTTTGCTTCATCCAGCAAGGCTCCGCTTCT
>DASQZP010000637.1:0-2222 GCA_035638655.1 Bacteroidales bacterium | reverse complement strand
GTCAATCTTAGCTATCTGATCTTTCGGATAAGTTTCTACCGGTTTTACCGATAATGCTTCCTGATAGGCAGCTTTGGAGGCTGCATATTCCTCCAGCTTAAACATGTTGTCAGCATTCGCAACTGCCTGGTTGTATGTTTTCTCCATAGCCAGCTGATCCTCTTTCTGTTTTTCAACCTGCTTCTCAATTCTTGACAGCCGACTCTGAACATAGGAATCACCAGGCTTGATGTTCAATGCCTTTTCAAAATAGAGTTTTGCTTCCTGATATTTATTTTCCTTTAACAATGCCTCCCCCGTTTCAACTGTCAGGTTAAAATCTGCTTCCTTTTTTTCTTCGGCTGCCAGAGCCGCATTTTCCTGTTGTTTCTGCTTAATTTTTTCTATCGCTGCAAGCTGGTTATGAGGATATTCTTCTTCTGACTTTAAAGTTAATGCCTGTTGATACAACCCGGATGCCGCATCATAATTTTTTTCGGCAAAAGCCTTATCTGCCTCCCTGATAATTTCGTTATAATGATTTTCTCTTTCCTTCTTCCCGGCCATTTCTTCATTATATTTGTCGAGTAAATCATTTGCTTCACTGAGCTTCCCGGCAGCAAAAGAATCCCCGGCTTTAACAGACAACGCGGTGTTAAATGCATCAACGGCCCCTGCATAATCTTTTTTAACTAATGCAGCTTCTCCCAGATTAATTGCTTGCTGATATTGTTTTTCGAGTTGCTGCTGCTGAAGTTGTTTTTGTACACTCTGCTTTAGCATCTCATCAATTTTCCTTATCTGCTGTACAGGATATGTCTCATTATTACTGATAACCAGTGCCTTTTTATACGCTTCAGCTGCCTGTTGTAAATTTCCGTTTGAAAACAATTCATCACCTTCTTTAACTGCCTGTGCATACAACTGGCTGGTGGCATTCTGCTCAGCAATTAATTTATCCACTTTTTCAATTTGCTTGCGGACATACCTGTCATCAGGAAAAAGTTCCCGTGCCTCTGCATAATTACTCTTTGATTCAGCATAATCTTTTTGTTCCAGTAGCTTATCAGCCTCATCAATCAGTTGATTATATCTTTCATTTTTACAATTCTCATTTTTCTCCATCAATTTGTCGAAACGAGGCAAAGCCTTCGTGCTGTAGTTACGGTCCGGCTCAAACTCCTCACGCTTTTCATTAAAATAGATTTTTGCAACAGGTTGTTCCAGAAGAGAAAGATCCAGTCCCTGACAAGGAGCAAACAGTGACATTGCAAATTCTGTAACCCATACTCCTGCAGTACCATCTGGGATAGATGTATTAAATTCAATCTTTTTTCTTACCAGCCCGTTTTTTGAAACCGCTACAACATATATTTCATCAAAATTTAACTTAAAGCTGAAAGTACCATTGGGTCCGGTAACGAGACGATCTATCTGATTCCCGTTCTCCAATAACTCAACTTCCGCACCTGAAAGTGGTTGCATTTCCTGATCAACCATTCCTCGTATCTCAAGATAGTTTTTGCTTGCATCCTGAGCAAATAACGCTAATAAAATACCTTGAATGAAAATAATGAGTGTGAAAAGAAAAAATTTTCTTAAACTCTTCAGGATATTGAAGAGTTTATATTTAGAAGATGACATAAGCAAAAAATTTATTCGATTTTCAATAATTTCCGTTGATAAACCATTGTATCCGAAGTTAATAAAAGGAAATAAATCCCAGGCTCAAAGGATTCGAATTCAATGGCAACAGTTGATGAATGAGCAGGAATTATTTTTTGTTTCATCAACATTCCTGATGATGAAATTATATTCAATCTGGCTGGTTTATTTAAAGGAGTTTGAAAACGAATAGTTAACTGATCTTTTACAGGATTCGGATAAAAACTTATTTCCGGGTTATTGTGTATTTCCGGTTCGGATACAGCAGATTTAAGGGAACCACACACCACCGGCATAATGGCCAGAGAAGTGGCATAAGTATTTGTGTACATCGGAAACCATGTATTACCTGACTGGAAGTAGGCTGTATTTTGGTAAATACTGGCATAAGCTGGTGTATGCAACACAGCAAAAGTATCCTCAGGCTGATTATAATATAAATGGTAGGCAATAAAGAAAGTATCGGATACAGAAATTGCTGAATCAAATAACACAAAATTTTGAGAATAATTTTCCAAAAAATCAATTACAGGAACATATCTGACTGCAAGCTGTTCAGCTGGCAATCCATCTGTTCC